>NZ_JBFUKA010000039.1:0-38758 GCF_056401085.1 Nocardioides sp. P4_G4 | reverse complement strand
CAAACGCACCCGGCCCTACCGACCCCAGACCAATGGCAAGGTCGAGCGATTCAACCGGACCACCCTCGAGGAATGGGCCTACGCCAGGCCCTACGCGTCCGAAGCCGAGCGAGCAGACCTCTTCGACGAGTGGCTCCACACCTACAATCATCACCGCGGTCACACCGCACTAAGCGGCAAGTCACCAGCCGACCTCGTACCTAACCTGTGCGGTCAGTACAGCTAGGCCCCTCATCGTGGCCCCGGGTACCTCGGCGGAGACACCCTTGACCATGGACCGACCGATGGGCGCCGACCTCGTCGGGCGACTCCGGCTCAACGCGACACGGCGGCCTCTCCCTGACCAGGGAGAGGCCGCCGCGCACCGGCCCGTCAGCTGCCCGACTGGGCGCGCACCTCGTCGGCGCCCGCCTTGCCCTCCTCGCGGACACGCTGCGTACCTTCCGCTGCGGTGTCCTTCACCGTCGAGACCGCATCACCCGCGGACTGCGCCACGTTGTGGGCCACGTCCTGCGCGGCAGACTTCGCCTCCTCGATCAGGGGCTGGCCCTTCTCCTTGGCCGTGTCCACCACCTGCGCCGCGACACGTGCCTCCTTGTCGGAAGCGGGGATGAGCGACGCGAGGACCAGCCCTGCTCCGAAGGCAACGAGTCCCGCCGCCATCGGGGAGCCTTCCACCTTCTGCTGCGTCCCGCTCACCGTCCCATGGGCAGCGTCCCTGACCGTGTCGACCGCGGCGTGCGCGGACTGCTGGGTCGAGCCGACGCCGTCGGCGGCCGACGACCGTACGCCGTGCGCCGTGCCCATGACACGGTCGCGCATCGACCGCACCCGGCCCCGTGCGGCTTCCTTGCGCCGCTCGACGATGGCCGACGGGCTCACCCGCTCCTGCAGGGCATCGACGTTCGACGACATCGACCGTCGGGTCTCCTCGATCTCTCCGCTCAGTTCTTCTGTGCTCTGGCCCATGCCGCGTCCTCCTTGAGTGTCTGCTGCGTCTCCGGCAGCTGCGGGTTGATCTGTCGAATGGCCTTGCGGCCGCTGAGCGCGAGGATCGCGCCGATCACGGCCCATACGAGGCCGACGATGAGGAAAGCGAGCTCCCGGGGGATCCAGCTGTCCAACAGGTAGGCGAGGGCGCCCGAGAGGAAGATCAGCGCGAGGAGTCCGGAGACGCCCGCACCTCCCAGCATCCCCGCGCCCTTGCCGGCCTTGCCGGCTTCCTCCTTCACCTCGGTCTTCGCGAGCTCCAGCTCCTGCTTGACCAGGGTGGTGAGGTCGCGACCGATGTCGCCCACGATGTCGCCCAGGCTCCGGTCGTCGTGAGGGGACGACGTCGACGAGGCGTCGTCGTAGGCGGGGTCGATGCTCGACGATCCCGTCATGGCGTGTCCCAGGTCGGCCGGTCGGCCGTGACCGACGGCGAGGCCGGCACCACCGGGGTGGCCGGCTCCAGGACCGGGTCGGCCCCCGTCGCCGGGTTGGTCGGGTAGCCGCCGAGGTCGGCGTCGGTGCCGAAGCCCGAGGTGCCCGACGGCACGGGCGTCACGGGAGCGCCGGTGTGGGCAGGGCCGCTGGGCTGGTCGAGCGTTGCGGCCGCTGCACCGTCGGCGGTGGCCCGGAACAAGCGACCGGCGACGACGCCGGCCGCCAGGGCACCGAGGAGGAAGGTGCCGGGCCTGCGTCGCGCGTAGTTCCTGACCTCGTCGAGCAGCTGTCCGGGCTCACGACCCTCGAGGTGCGACCCGAGGGCACGCGCCCGCTCGGACACCTCGCGCGCCACGTCCACGGCCAGGCCGGAGCCGGGGCCAGGCCCGTCGGAGGCCATCTGCTCCAGGTCGTCCCCGAAGGTCCGCAGGGTCTCGGACAGACGATCCCGCTGGGTCGTTGCCTGGTCGTTCACCTGGTCGCTCACCTGCCGCACGGTGTCGCCCATCACGGTGCGGGCCTGCTCCGCGGCCGTGCCCGCGACGTTCTGCACCTCCTCCTTGGCCGTACCTGCGACCTGGCGGCCCTGGTCGGCGACGGTCGACGCCGTCTCGGCGGCGTGGTCGGTGCTGTTGCTGGTGCTGGTTGTCATGCGTCCTCCTTGTCCCGGACGACGTCCGGGCATCGGTGTGGGTGGGGTTGCCTGTGTGCTGCTCGCGCCTCTGCTCAGCTCCCCGAGCTGGCGTCGGGATCCGGGTCCGGGTCGCTGGCGGGCTCGGAGTCGTCGGTGAGCTGCTCGGCCGAGGGCTCCTGACCGTCCGGAGTGGGCGGCTCGGAATCCTGGTCGTGCGGCACCTGGTCGTCGGGTGATGTGGTCATGTGGGCCGGTACCCGGACTCGGGAGGTCCAGCCCCGGCACCCCGCACTTTCTGTCCGCGGCCCATGCAGGTGGACGTCACGGCTGGAAGACCACCTTGACCATGCCTTCCTCCTTCTTCTGGAAGTGCTCGTAGGCGCGGGGCGCCTCATCGAGTGGAAGGTGATGGGTGGCGAACGCGTCGACCCCGAACGGGTCGTCGTCGGTCAGCATGGGCAGCAGCTCGTCGGTCCAGGCGCGCACATTCGCCTGTCCCATCCTCAGCTGGACCTGCTTGTCGAACAGCTGCATCATCGGCATCGGGTCGGCCTGTCCCCCGTACACCCCGGAGATCGAGATGGTGCCGCCACGTCGCACCGCGTCGATGGCGGTGTACAGGGCGGCGAGCCGATCGAGACCGGCGGTCTTCATCATGGGCTCGGAGATGGCGTCCGGCAGCATGCCGGCGAACTTCTGCACCAGGCCGGCGGCCGGCGAGCCGTGTGCCTCCATGCCTACGGCGTCGATCACGGCGTCGGGGCCGCGGCCGCCCGTGGACTCGCGAACGATGTCTCCCACCCCGCCCACCTTCTCGGCCTCATCGAGGTCGAGGGGCTCGGCGCCGAAGGCCGTGACACGGGCGAGGCGCTCGGGGACGCGGTCCACGGAGATGACGCGGTGCCCGGCCCGGACGCCCATACGGGCGGCCATGTCGCCGATGGGTCCCGCACCGAGGACGAGCAGCGTCCCGCCGTCGGGGACGGCGGCGTACTGCAGGGCCTRCCACGCAGTGGGCAGGACGTCGGAGAGGAACAAGAAGCGGTCGTCCGCGTGCTCGTCGGGCACCTTGATCGGCATGAAGTCCGCGAACGGGACCCTGAGGTACTCCGCCTGTCCGCCGGGGACCTGCCCGTACAGCTTGCTGTAGCCGAAGAAGCTGGCGCCGGTGCCGTGCTCGTGGTTCTGAGTGGTCTCGCACTGGCTGTACAGGTGACGCTCACACATCCAGCACGTGCCGCAGCAGACGTTGAACGGCACGACCACGCGGTCCCCCACCTGCAGCGACGTGACCCCGGGACCGACCTCCTCCACGATGCCCATCGGCTCGTGCCCGACGATGTCCCCGGCCTCCATGAACGGCGCCAGGGTCTCGTAGAGATGCAGGTCAGATCCGCAGAGCCCGGTGGAGGTGATCTTGATGATCGCATCCGTGGGCTGCTCGATCCGAGGATCTGGGACCTCGCTGACCTGCATGTCGTGCACGCCTTGCCAGGTGACTGCCTTCATGCCGGGACCGCCTTCTGTCGGATGATGATCCGGATGGAGAACCCGGTACCCGAAGCCCTCCCGGACATGCGGCCACGGCGGCGTGTCGCTGTCCTCTCAGAGGGCCTCGTCGAGCGGCGCCTCGCTGGTCAGGCCGCCGCGCAGCTCGGTGAGGATCCGATCGAGGATCCTGGACACCTGCGTCTGGGTCACCCCGATCTCGGACCCGATCTCCTTCTGACCGAGCTCCTCGAAGTACCGCAGGAACAGGACATGCCGGTCCCGCTCCGAGAGCCTGCGCACCACCGGTGCCAGTACCACCCGTGCCTCGCACGCGGGCAGACCTGCATCCTCGTCCGGGATGAGCTCCCCGAACGTTCCGCTGTCCTCCGAGGCCGATGTCGGCCTGTCGAGTGAGGTGGGCGCGAAGCACCCGCTCGCGGCACCGGCCTCGGCGTACTCCCCCGGGCTGAGGGCGAGCTCGCTCATCACTTCATCCGGGACAGGGGTGTGCCCCAGGCGCTGCGTGAGGTCGGCCTCGGCGCGGCTGATGGCCGACCTCGCCTCCTGCACCCGACGAGTGGGCCGGACGACCCACCCGAAGTCGCGGAAGTGGCGCTGCAGCTCTCCTCGCACCGTCGGGACCGCGAAGGAGAGGAAGTCCTTGCCCCGCGACGGGTCGAATCGCGCAGCTGCCTTCACCAAGGCCTCCGCAGCCACCTGCTCCAGGTCCTCGATCTCGATGCCGCGCCCCATGAACCGACGAGCCACGGATCTCGCGACGGACAGGTTGATCAGCACGATCTCGTCCAGCAGGGCCTGGCGCCGAGATTCCTCGACAGCACGGTGCGCCGCCTCGAAGAGCTCGGACGTGCGCTCGGAGCGGGCGGTGCGTACACGAGAATGGGTGCCCGTCAGGGCAGGGGGCTGAGCATGTGAGACAGACATCGAGCGTGGTCACTCTCAGGAGTGAAGCGCCTGCATGCCCTCTGCTAGAGCATGGATGGTCTCCCGGGATCGGGACCCTTGACACTGGCCCGAGGTGTCGCAGGGGATCTGTTTCAACGTATCCATCGAGCGTCCGTCGGGCCAGATCCTCTCGCCCGCAGGGGTGACGCGTTCGACCTGGCCGAGCCGCGCGGGAGCCACGCCGGGGCGGCACAGCACTAGGGTGGCGTGTGTGGCTCGACGTCACCGGTCTGCGAGCCCACTCGGGCGGCTGGGACGGCCGCCCGCGGTGCCGCGTGATCATCCCCCGAAGGAGACCGTGCACGATGGTTGACGAAGACGCGATCCTGGACTCCAGTCGGCGTCTGGCCGCCGCCCTGGTGCCCGGCGACCTGGACCGGACCCTCGCGCGCATCACTGCAGCGGCCGTAGAGGTGCTGCCGGAGGTGGAGCACGCGAGCATCACCGTCAAGCACGCCGACGGTCGCCTCGAGACCGTCGCTCCGACGGCCGACCTGATCCTCGAGCTGGACGCCGCGCAGTACGAGCTGCAGGAAGGTCCCTGCTACGAGGCGGCGGTGGACACCGTCCACGTGACGGCACCGCACCTCGAGCACGACTCGCGTTTCCCTCGCTACGCACGAGTTGCCGCGGCAGCAGGCATCCGCGCCCAGACGGGTGTCCGACTGTTCGACTCACCGGCATCCAACGGAGCGCTCAACCTCTACAGCACCCAGGACGGCGCACTCTCGGACCTCGGCGCCCTGGGCGCGCTGTTCACGCACCAGTCCGCAGTGGCTCTCGCCTACGCTCGCCAGGTCAGCCAGCTGGAGGAAGCCGTGAAGACCAGGCAGCTCATCGGCCAGGCGGTCGGTGTCACCATGGCGCGCTTCGACCTCGACGAAGCGCGCGCCTTCAGCTTCCTGACACGGATATCCCAGGACACCAACGTCAAGCTGCGGACGATTGCCGAACGCCTCCTGGCCGAGCACAACCAGCAGGCTCAGGACTGAGTCGCTCAGTCGTCCAGGCCCGCTCCGCGGTCCTTCTCGATCTCGATCAGACTGGCGGCCAGATCGGCCACGGCGACCCCGGCTCGGCGTGCTGCCGAGCGCAGGTCGTCGAATGCGTCGTCGATGCCGGTGCCTCGAGCTGCGGCCAGGATCCCCACTGCCACATGGACGTCCAGGTCCTGCTGGAGGATGCGTGGGGCCTGTTCGGCGACGATGCGCGTGCTGAAGGAGATGTCCGCGTTGGTCACGGCCCCCGGCGCCCACGCGTCGAAGATGCGGGCTATCGCCTCGTGGTGGCCCGCGAAGGCACTCGTCGATGCTGCGTAGAGATTGACGCTGCCCACGACGACTCCCTCGTCCAGGAGGGGCAGCGTCAAGGTGGATGCCACCCGGGCCGCCGCGGTGGCCAGGGCGAAGTGGTGCCAGGACTCCTCGTCCAACCGGTCGCCGCCTTCGAAGGTGACCACGCGATCGACGTGGACCGCATCGACACACGGGCCCCCGGAGAGGTACTGCACGGCGTCCAGCAAGGCGATCTCCTGGTCGGTTGCCACCAAGGTCAGGGTGACGTCGTGCTTGCAGGACGCCAGGCTGATGCCGACGCAGTCGGGCACGATCCCGCGCACCTTCTCGCTGCCGTCTGACAGTCGCTGCAGCAGGTCCTCCTCACCGAACGGTCCGAACTCCTCGATGGCCGCCGTGCTCTCCGGGATGGGTTCCATGGTCAGGGCCGTACCCCTTTTCGAAAGACCGATCCGCCTGGCATGGCCGACAGGTGCGATGGGTACCAAGGACCGACGCTCCGCGCGGGGTCCCGAGTCATCGCGCGCGGAGCGTCACAGTCCTGCGGCCATACTCCTGCGGTCGACACGGCCAGGTGGTCCCACCGGGTCGGGGATCGAGATACCCTCCCCGCACCGCACGACGACAGGATGTGGCCATGAGTGGCTGGCGATCCGGGCGCGATACCGGATGGTCGCCCATCCGCTTCGCGCGACGGTCGGCCCTGGGACACCGCCGTGGTCAGACCCTGGCGCTGGTCGCTGTCTCCGCGCTGATCACTGCCTGCACCGCCTTCGCACCGGTCTACGACCGGGCCATGCAGCAGGCGCTCGTGGACACCCTGCTGACCCACGCGAGCACCGCGCAGAAGACCGTGACGGTCCAGTCGGAGGCGACGGTCGACGCGGGCGGCGCGACCGAGGCCCGAGACCCCCGCGACCTCGTGACCATGGTCCCCCGCGACGTGGCCGCACGGCTCGGACCACCTGTGCTGGGTCGCACCGCGAGCGTCACCCCGGTCGGCGGGGAGGTCCCGCCGACGGGGCCACTCATCTGGCGCGAGGGCGCCTGCGAGCACCTTGCCGTGCTCAGTGGCACCTGCCCCGCCGCCCGGGGCGAGATCCTCGTGAGCGAGGCCGACGTCACCAACTTCGGCCTCTCCCTCGGCTCGACCCCGACGGTGGGACCCGCGATCGACGGGCAGGACGGCGTACGGCTCGAGGTCGTCGGCACCTATGCGGCGCGAGATGATCCGTGGTGGCAGGGCCAGAGACTCGAAGGCATCTCCAGCGTCTCCCCYGGCCCCGACCCCACCGCCGCCCACGACGCCTGGGTGACGACCGAGGACGTCTTCGTCGACGGTCCGGTCCTCCCCGGAGAGACCTCGCAGGCAGGTGCCCTCCTGCGCACCGGGTCGACCGGCGTCGACGAGCTGCTGACTCTCGGTGACCGGGTGCGCGAGATGTCACGGGAGGTCGCAGGGCGGGGCGACGACCTCCACGTCCTCGACGACCTCAGCGCCGTCACGACGGACGTGCGCACCCAGACGCGGCAGGCCCACCGCACCGTGCCCTTGTTGATGGCACCAATGGTCGTGCTGACGCTGTTCGTCCTGTGGCTCGTGCTCGCCGCCGCGACCGATCAGCGGCGCGGGGAGGTGGCCGTCGCTCGGCTCCGCGGCCGCGGGCCCGCCGGAGCGGTCGGCCTGTTGCTGATCGAGCTGCTTCCTGTCCTGCTCGTGGGCGTCGTCGTCGGTGCCGCCGCCGCGCTCCTCGGTGGGGCCCTCACCCGGGAGCTGCTCCCTGGGGAGGCACCGTTCGAAGCAGGTCCCGGGTTCACGGCAGCGGTGCTCCTCGCCGTGGTGGCCGTGGTCCTGACGGCGGTGGCGGCCGCCGTGCGCGTCGCCCGCGAACCGCTGGACGACCTGATGCGTCGCGGACGGGTCCCGTCGGGTCGGTGGGCGCTCGGTGCGCTCGACGCCTTCCTGATCGCCGGCGTCGGGACCGGCGTTCTCGCCTTCGTCACCGGAAGTCTCAGTGGGCCCTTCGCCCTCGCCGGGCCGGCGCTCCTGGCGCTGCTCACCGGCCTGCTGCTGGCCCACCTCGCCACCCGCACCGCGAGTGCGGCGGGGCTCCGGCTGCTGCGCCGGGGCCGCCTCGTCACCGGCGTCACCCTGCTCGAGACGGGTCGGCGCCGGGAGACGCGCGCGGTCATCGCCGTGATCACCGTGGCCAGCGCGCTCGCCGTCTTCGCCCTCGACGCTCTCGTCGTGGGCGTCCACAACCGCAGCAACGCGAGCGAGCACGACGCCGGGGCGCCGGTGGTGCTCCGCGTCGCCGGACGTGACCTGGACGGCGTGCGCGCGGCGCTGGACGCCGCCGACCCCACCGACGAGCGCGCGACGCCCGTCATGGTCTCCCAGACCACCCTGGCCGTGGAGCCCGACGCGTTCCGCCGGATCGCCTTCTTCCCCCGCGGCGCGCCGACCGGCGCACAGTGGCAGGCGCTTGCGCCGCCTGCCGAGGAGCCGGTGGCGCTGACGGGGTCGCGCATCTCGCTCACCGTCCGGCCGGACGGTGCGCTGACCTCCCAGGACGCCCTGGGCAGCGACGCGGAGGTCGACCTCGGCCTGGTGGTCACCACCGACACCGGGACCCGCCGCACGATCCGCCTCGGCACCCTCCCGCCGCCCGGTCGGCGTACGACCCTCGTCGGGAACGATCCGACCTGCAGGAGCGGGTGCCGACTGGCAGCGGTGGAGTTCACGGCCCCTCCGGGGGTCCGGGTCGACGGCGATCTGGAGCTCAGCGACCTGCGGGTCGACGGGCGTGCGGCCGGCTGGGGGTCCTCTGCCGACGACTGGAACACGACCGAGGACGAGCACACCGTGATCCGCCCCGTCGCCACGCAGTCGGACGGCGCCCTGCGGCTCCGGCTGGGCATCCGGGGCATCTATCCCGCCGAGGTCACGCCGGCGTGGGTGCCCAGCACGGTTCCCGCCCTGCTGCCTGCTGACCGCCGGGATGCGTTCGGACTCGACGTGACGGGCGTCGACGGCAGCGAGCGCGCAGCCCGCTCCGTCGGCCGCGTCGTCCTCGTCCCGGCCATGCCGCCTCGTTCGGCACTGGTGGACCTCGACGCGATCTCCCGTGGCGCGCAGTTCACCCACGACACGCATGTGGAGGTCTGGCTCGTCGACGATCCTGCCCTCGTCGCCGCGGTCGGCACCGCGCTGCGCGAGCGCGGGATCGCGGTCGCGGACGTACGCCGCGTCTCGACGATCAGGCAGGCCTACCGGGACACGGTCGCCACCTGGAGTCTCGCCCTGGGTGCCGTGGTGGGACCGGCTGCGATCCTCATCGCGCTGGTCGTCCTGCTGGTGCTCGCCGTCACCGGGTGGCGCGACCGCGCCCGGGACCTCGCGATCCTGCGGCTCAACGGCGTCGGGCGACGCACGGTCCGACGGTTGGCCATCGCGGCCCAGCTGCCGGCCATCCTGCTCGCCGTCGCTGCCGGCGTCGTCTCGGGTCTCGCCGGCGCAGCGCTGGCGATGCCCGACGTCCTCTTCCTTCCTGTCCGGCCGGAGGCACCCGTCGCAGACCCGACGACCTCGTGGCCCGCGGTCCTGTGGGTCGCTGCGGCATGCGTTGCGGTGCTGCCGGCGACTGCCGTGATGACGGGCCTCGCGGTCGCCCGCCGGGCTCACGTGGAACGTGTGAGGGAGGCCGTATGATGCGCGGGCTCACGATCCGAACGCGCGGCCTGGTGCACATCTACCACGTGGAGGAGCGCGACGTCGCCGCGCTCTCGGGGGTCGACCTGGATGTCGCGGCGGGCGAGATGGTCGGCCTGCTGGGTCCGTCAGGATCGGGCAAGTCGACCTTGATGAGCCTGCTCGCCGGTGTCCTGCGACCCAGTGCCGGGACGGTCCTCGTCGGCGACACCGAGGTGTCCGCCGCACTCCCGCGCGACCTCGACCGGCTGCGCGCGACCGAGATCGGACTGATGCTGCAGGGCGCCGGCCGCAACCTGCTCCCGAACTCGACACCCGACGAGAATGTCCGCTTCGCCCAGCACCCGGCGCGGCGGGCCGGAAGGCCGCTCACCGACCCGCGCGAGGTGCTGGCGGAGGTCGGGCTCGCCGACCACGCCGACCGCCCGCTGAGCGAGCTGACACCCGGCCTGCTGCAGCTCGCCGCCGTCGCCGTCGCGATCTCCACCCGCCCCGGCCTCCTGCTGTGCGACGAGCCCACCAGCCAGCTCGACCACGCCGCGCGCGACCAGGTCCTGGCGGCCCTCGCACAGGTCAACCGCACGTACGGCACGACCGTCGTGCTGGTCACCCACGATCCCGACGTCGCCCGGGTGCTGCCGCGCACGGTCACGATCCGCGACGGCCGGATCGGCGGTGAGGGTCGCAGCGGCGAGGAGTACGCCGTGGTGACCGCCGACGGCTTCCTCCCGCTGCCCGGCCACGCCCGCGACCGGTTGCCGCCGGGGACGTTGGTCCGCCTCCACGAGGTCGGCGACCACTACGAGCTCAGGGCGGAACGACCATGAGCGAGCTGCGCGCCGCCGGGCTGAGCGTCACGTACGGCGAGACCGTCGCCGTGCACGCGCTGGACCTGCACGTGCCCAGCGGCCGGATGCTCTCGGTGACCGGTCCCTCGGGTGCCGGCAAGTCGTCGCTGCTGTGGGCCCTGTCCGGTGCGATCCGCCCCGCGGCGGCCTCCGTGACAGGAACGGTCCACGTCGACGGCTCCGTGCTGAGGGACAGGGAGGGGGCCGCGCGAGCCGGGGTCGTCCTCGTGCCCCAGCGCAACGGCCTGGGCGGCACCCTGTCGGCCGAGGAGAGCCTGCTGGTCCCGCTGCTCGCGCTCGGGGTGCCTGCACGCGAGGCGTTGCGCCGCATCGACGACTCGCTCGCTCGGGTCGGCCTGTCCGGGTCCGGCCGCCACCTCGTCGACCAGCTCTCCGGCGGCCAGCAGCAGCGGGTGGCGCTGGCGAGGGCCTTCGCCCTGCGCCCCGCAGTGCTGCTCGCCGACGAGTCGACCAGCGACCTGGACGCCGGCAACCGGGAGCTGATGATCGCGGCCCTGCGGGACGAGGCCGCGCGCGGCGCTTCGGTCGTCCTCGCCACGCACGACCTCGAGGCCGCGGCCGAGGCCGACGCGACACTCGCCCTGGACGAGGGCGTGGCCACGTGGGTCCGCACGCTCTGAGACGGCTCCGCCGCGCCGCGCGTCAGTGGATGTGCATGTGGGCGGCGTCGGCCTTGCCCCTGGGCATCCAGACGGCGGCCAGTCCCGCACACACCAGAGCGGTGGCAGTGACGGCAACCGTGCCGCGCGCGTAGGCATCGACGACGCCTGACGCCGCGGTGAGGTTGCCGGCAGTGCCGGCGACGGCGGACAGGACGGCCACCCCCAGCGCGGCCCCGACCTCGTGGCCCGTCATCAGGAACCCGGACGCCATGCCCGTGTGCTCGGCCGGGATGCCGTTCATGGCGGTGCCGGCCACGGCGGCGAACACCAGACCCGCGCCCAGACCGACGAGGCACAGCCCGGGGAGCAGTCCACCGACGTACGAGGACGTCTCGTCGGCACGGGACAGGAGCAGGGCGCCGCTCGCGACCACGAACAGCCCGACGGCGGCGATGGTCCTCACCGGAAGGTGAGCACTGCCGTGGGCCGCCAGGTGGGTGCCGATGACCAGAGTGGCGGCAAGCGGGAGGAATGCGAGTCCCGACTGCAGCGCGGAGTAGCCGAGGGCGGTCTGCCCGAAGATCGACGTCAGGAACACGACGGCCATGAGCATTCCGGTGATGCCGAGCATCACCGTGGTGCTCGACACCAGGGTCGACATCCGCCAGGTGTGAGGGTGCACCAGCGGACGCTCGACACGGCCCTCGATGAACACGAACGCGACCATCAGGCTCGCGGCGACGCCCAACCCGACAGTGGTCTGGACGGAGGCCCAGCCCTGGGACTCCACCCGCGCCAGGGTGAACATCAAGGTCGCCAGCGAGCCCACGCCCACGACGGCTCCGGCAATGTCGAACGCGGCCAGTCCGGCGGCCTTCTTCGAGTCCTTCTCGACGAGGTGGAGGGTGGCGGCGATGGCGGTGACGCCGACGGGAACGTTGACCCAGAAGATCGACTCCCAGCTCGCCCACGTGGTGAGCACGCCTCCCAGGGCGACGCCGACGGCAATGCCCAGACCGCCGATCGCGCCCCAGAGTGCGAGACCACGGGCCCGCTGCCTGCCGGTGTAGCTGGTGCTGATGATGGCGAGTGCCGCGGGAGTCATGAGTGCTGCGGCGGCGCCCTGGGCGGCCCGGCCGGCAATGAGCTCAGCGGGACCGCCGGCGAATCCGGTGAACAGGGACGCCGTGGTGAACAGCGTCAGTCCCGTGAGGAAGACCGCTCGTCGGGAGACGAGGTCGGCGATCCTGCCCCCGAGGAGCAGGCAGCCGCCGGACAGCAGGAGGTATGCGGTGACGACCCACTGCAGGTCGCCGCTGGCCAGCCCCAGCTCGTGGCCGATGGTGGGCATGGCGGTGTTGACGACGGAGATGTCGATGACGACGAGGACCTGCGCGACGAGCGCGACGATCATCGGCCCCCACGGTCGAACATCTCGCTGGGTGTCCTCACGGACGACGGTGTGGTGGTGTGCATGCATCGGTGTCTCCAGGTTGTGAGGTGTGAGTGCTGAGCCGTGGGCGGGCCACGGGTGTCGGGTCGTGGTGCTCCCGCTGCAGACGTCCCGAGACGTCGTGGTCGTACGTCGAGGGCTCACGCGTGAGGTCGCGTGAGCGTCGCTCCGAGAGCGGCGGTCAGGAGCGCCACGACGGCCGCTGCCGTGAACGCCGCAGAGAATCCTGAGGTGTCGAGGGCGCCGTCGACCGGCCTGCCGGCCGAGATGCCGATGACCATGAATGCGGCAGTCCCGAGCGCACCACCGACCTGCATCGAGGCGGCGGCGAGCCCCGACGCGAGGCCGGTGTGCGTCCCGGGCACCGCGGCGGCCAGCACCATGGTGGTGGGGGTGAAGCTGAGGGCGACGCCCGTGGCGACGAGCAGCAGACCGGGCAGGATCGCGACGACGTACCCGGAGCCGACCGGCGCGTGGGCCAGCCAGAGGTGGCCGGCCGCCAGCACGACCAGCCCCAGGACAAGGCTGCGCACCGGCCCGATGCCGCCCAGCAGTCGCGGCAGCACGGTCAACGAGACCGCGAAGCCCGTCAGGGACGTGGGGACCATCGCGAAGCCTGCCTGCACGGGAGACATGGCGAGGACCTGCTGGAAGTAAAGCGCGACCAGGACGAAGGTCGAGGCCCGGGACGCTCCCCCGAGCAGCGCGACGACCGTGCCCCTGCGCAGGGTGCGGGACCGGAAGAGCTCGAGCGGCACCATGGGATCCGCGACTCGCCGCTCGATGAGGACGAATGCCCCCATGAGGACCGTGGAGGCGGCGAGCAGGCCCACGACCCGGGGGGACGTCATGCCGTGGTCGACGACGTCGACGGCGCCGTGCACGAGGCTGACCACCGCGCCGGTGACAGCGACCGCCCCGAGCCAGTCGAAGCCCCGTGAGGTGCCGTGCCCCTCGTCCACCAGCAGGCGCCGCCCCAGGACGACGGCCGCGACGGACACTGGGACGGTCACCAGGAACACCGCCCTCCAGCCGACGGTGCCGGCGAGGACGCCGCCGGCGACCACCCCGGTGGCTCCGCCCAGGGTCGAGGCGGCACCCCACGCCCCCATGGCCCTCGCACGCTGCGCGGCCGGAAAAGCGGTCAGCAACAACGACATCGCAGCCGGGCTGAGACCGGCAGCACCGACCCCCTGCACGACGCGCCCCGTGATGAGCAGCTCCTTGTCGACCGCCACCGCGGCGAGCAGGGTGCCGACGGTGAAGAGGGACGCCCCCACCACGAAGACGCGGCGGCGGCCGAGCAGGTCGGCGGCCCTGCCCGACAGCAGCAGGAGCCCCGCGAACGCGAGCACGTAGGCATTCACGACCCAGGTGACTGCGGCCGGGCCGAAGCCGAGGTCCGACTGGATCGAGGGCAGCGCGACGTTCACGATCGAGGCGTCCAGCATCACCAGGAACTGGGCCGACACCAGCAGGCCCAGCGTGAGCCGGGTACGCCCTCGCCCCGAGAGCTCCCGAGGGAGGCGTTCTTGCGTGGTGGTGTTCGAGATGTCGCTCGTCATGGTCCCTACCGCCTGGTGTGAGTGCGATGCCGTGTCGTTCATCGAGCCCTCCCCCTCACGCAGCCAGTCGGGACGTGCGTGCGCCGAGACGTTCGCGCGCCGTGCCGCACCGGGGGCAGTGGTGTCCTCGGACGTGGCCCATGTCCTGACCGCACCAGCAGATGTCGGGGGCTCGGCCCGCCGGGGGTCGCGCCTGCGTCGTGTCCGAGATCGTCGAGATCCTGTCCATCGTCGTCACCGCCTGAGCTGGGTGTCGCCGTTGCCGGCCGATGTGTCCACGATGGCGCTGGGCGGGGTTGCTCGAACCGGTCGAATGGCCGGGTTCGTGCCGGTCCGAACCGCCCGGACGACGGAGTCGATGGCCCGCACCGAGGCCGCGGCGCCGTCGGGGTCCTCGACCATCCCGGCGTGGCTGGCCGCGACGTCGCGGTGCACCGTGCGGGTGGAGAGCGCCACCAGGCCCTCCTGGGCCTCCGCCCAGCCGTCGGTGTCGTCCTCCGTCTCCGCGCTGGTGAGCACGGCGAGCGGACGGTCCCCCAGGGTGGTGAGGGCCTGGGCCTGCTCGAACACGACGGGCAACGTCGAGAGCTCGTCGCGCGCGTTGCGCGCGGCCCGCGGCGAGGCCGACATGGCGTCGACCGGGGCGGCGTCATCGGCAGGGAGGTGGGAGCCCGACAACAGCGTTCCCAGGCCAAGGCGCGCCAGGGTGGGTAGCACTCCGTAGGCACGACGCATCAGTGCGTACTGCAAGGGATAGCTGGGGATCGCGGTGAACTGTCGGGGACTGGTGCTGTCGAGCAGGACCATCCCGGCCACGTCGTCGGCGTACCGGTCGGCGTACGTCATGGCGTAGGGACCGCCGATCGAGTGGCCCACCAGCACGAACGGACCTCGCTCCCCGGCTGCCGCGAGCAGTGCGTGGAGGTCCGCGGCGGCAGCGACGCCGTCCTGCGGGTGCTCGACGTCGTCGCTCCACCCCTGGCCCGCGCGGTCGTAGGCGCAGACACGCGTGGTGGGCGCGACCCCGTGCGTGATCCGAGCCCAGGACGCGGAGAACTCGCCGAGGCCGCTGAAGAGGACCACCGTCGGGCTCCCCTGGCCGTGGCAGTCGATGTGGAGGTCGTGGTCACCGACGGTGCGTGTCGTGCCCGGGGCCGGATAGGTGGTGGCGAAGGAGCTGCTCCCGAGGTGCGAGACCCCTGCGCCCACCGAGGTCGCGGCGAGAAGGACCAGGACGGTCGTCACCAGCCACCGGCCCGGTCCCGTCAGGGTCCGGCGCATCTGGAGGTACGTCCATCCCGCGAGGGCCAACGCCAGCGGCGGCCACGCCCACGTGAGCGTGGTGAGGGTCGCGTCCGAGGGCGCGAGCAGCAGGAGGGCTGAGCCCGTGGCCGTCATCACGACCGCAGGGACCACAGCCCAGGGTTGGGGTCGGGTCGTCCCCGCGGTCAGGACGCGCAGCATCGCCCAGCCGAGACCGAACCCCAGCAGCGCCGATCCGGCGGTCACGCCCTCGGTCGCGCCGGGGAGGACCACCATCGTCAGGCCGACGGCCACGGCAAGGCCGGTGGCCAGGGAGACCAGGACGAGCCGGGTCACCGGCGGGGTTCGGCGCCTCGTCGAAGGCTCCGTGTCGGCGGGTCCGGACGCGCGGTGGACGTCGGTGCTCATGGACTTCTCGCTCTCGCAGTGAAGGGATGTGACACTGCCGTCGAGCGTCGCGGCATCGCCCCGCGCTCACCCCGGCCAGATGGCCGGGATGTGCCGCTCGGGGCGGCGTCGCGAGTCAGCCGAGGTCGAGCCGCGCCAGCTCGCCACGCGAGGTGACGCCGGCCTTGGCGAAGATGTTGCGCAGGTGGAAGGCGACCGTCCGTGGGGAGATCCAGCACTGGGCGGCCACGTCCTTGTTGGACATCCCCGAGCTGACCAGCTGGGCGATCTTCAGCTCCGTCGGGGTCAGCTGCACCAGGGTGGAGGGATCGCGCCTGCGTGCGGTCTCCCCCGAGGCGCGCAGCTCCTGGTCCGCTCGCGACGCGAGCGCCTCGGCCCGAGCGTCCCGGAACGTCTCGAGGGCACGGCGCAGGTGCACGCGCGCATCGACGCGCCGCTGGCTTCGCCGCAACCACTCGCCGTACGCCAGCTGGACGCGCGCCAGGTCCAGAGGACGGCCGCCGGTCTCGCCGTGCGACAGCGCCCGCTCGAACAGCGGCTCCGCGTCCGCCTCCGAGGTCAGGGCCTGACCGAACGCCACGACACAGAGCGCCCACGACCGATCCGTGGCCTCGGCGAAGACCGCCAGCTCCTCGGTCCAGGCCCGTGCCGTCGCGACCTCCCCGGCGCGGACCGCAGCCTCGATCCGCTCCGCCGCGGCCAGACGCCCGAGGACCGGGAGCCGGAGACGGCCGAGCTGGTGGAAAGCCCCGGACGTGTCCCCGGAGCCCGCCGCACGGATGCCCATCGCCCACCGCGTCAGGTCGTGCACCGGATCAGCCATGATGCCGAGCGGATACGCCGCGACCAGCTCCTCCAGCTCCATCAGCAGGTCGTCGTAGTCACTGCGGTCCTGCTGGGCGGCGAGGAGCAGGAGCCAGGCGACCGGCAGCGCGGTCACGGCGGGCTGCCCGATGCTCGCGCCCAGGACCACGGCCTCCTCGGCACTCACGCGCAGACCGACGAGGTCTCCCCCGGTCCAGTGCCCGAAGCAGAGGCGTTGCAGGCAGTAGGTCACCGCCGTGGCCGCGCCCGCTTCCCGAGCACGCGAGAGCGCGAAGGAGTAGAACTGCTGCTGGCGAGCGTCGTCGCCGAGCTGGAGGGCGGCGTTGCCGAGGTTCCAGAGCACGTCGCGGTCGTCGACGGCCTCGCCGATCCCTACAGCGAGCTCCAGGGCGTCCACCGCTCCTGCCGAGCCCGCGTCCACCACCCGGGTCATCGACACGAGCATCTGCCTCAGGCACTGCGTCCGGGGAGAGGTTTCCGTGGCGGTCGCGGCCAAGAGGTCCTCGGAACGCAGCGGCGTCCCGCTGTCGGCTCCGAAGGTGCGCATGACGGCTGCCGCGACGCCGATGTCCAGTGCCCGGACCGGGTCGACGGGCAGGACCGCGTGCGCGGCGTGCACGAAGATGCGGTGCGCCTCCGGAGCCGAGCCGATGTTGACCTCGATGTGTCCGCGCAGCCGCGCCACGTCGCACAGCAGGAGGGGATCCTCCGTGCCCTCCCGGGCGATCCCCAGCAGGGCCTGGGCGCGAGCCACCTGCCCGCAGGCCCAGGCGCTGCGCCCTGCGGCGAAGCCCAGGTGAGCGCGTCGGACCGCGTCGGTGGACAGCTCCACCGCCCGCTCGTACGCCGCCAGGGCGGCGACGTGGCCACCTCGCCGCTGCGAGCGCTCACCCATGTCCGCGAGGGCGTCGACCAGGTCCTCGCTCGGCCCCTCCGCGGCGTACGCGCGGTGCCAGACCTCGCGGTCCCGCTGCCCCGACCCGGCCAGCGCCGCGGCCAGCGCCCGGTGCGCTCCACGTCGGTCCACCCCGGGGGCGGCCTGGTAGATCGCCGAGCGCACCAGGGGGTGTCGCACGGAGACAGAGACACCCTCGTCCACGAGCAGCCCGGAGTCGAACGCGCGCTGCAGCACGCTCTCGTCCAGACCCCACTGCACGCACGCACCGCGCAGGACGTCGGGCTGACCGGTGTCGTCGGCAGCCGCGAGCAGCAGCAGGCGCTGCACCGGCACCGGCAGTCGGCGGCTCCGGTCGAGGAAGGCCTGCTCGACCCGGGCGGTGAGGTGGAGCGCGGCCGGCAGCGCGGCCGCCCCCTCGAGCTGGGCCGTCGTGAGCACGCCCGGCAGCTCGAGCAGGGCGAGCGGGTTGCCGCTCGTCTCCTCGATGAGGCGGTGGGCCACCTCGTCGGCCGGGGCACCACCCAACCTGGCCGCCAGGAGGGCACGGGCTGCCTCGGCGTCGAGCCCGCTGACCGTGACCTCGGCCAGGCCGGGCGCCTCGAACGCTGCTGCCACGCCGTCGCGCGCCGCGAACACCATCGCCACCCGGTCCGCCCCGAGCCGTCGGGCACAGAAGAGGAGTGCTCCCGCGCTGGCGGGGTCCAACCAGTGCGCGTCGTCCACGACGCACAGCACGAGGCTCTCCTCCGCGGCGGCACTCAGCAACGAGAGGGTGGCCACCCCGACCAGGAAGGGCTCGACCGAGGCACCGTCGTCCTCCCCGAACGCCACCCCGAGGGCACGCGCCTGAGGAGGCGGAAGCTGCTCGCGCAGTCGCGTCAGCGGGCGCAGCAGGCGATGCAGGGCGGCGAACGCGAGCGGTGCCTCGACCTCGAGGCCCTGGGTGCGCAGCACCGTGGCGCTGCCGCCCTCGACCACCATCGCGTCGAGCAACGCGGACTTGCCGACACCCGGCTCCCCGCGCAGCACGAGGCTGCCGGCCGTTCCGTGGCGGGCCTGATCGACGAGCGCTGCCAGGAGCGCCCGCTCGGGGTCCCGGCCGACCAGCACGTGCCGAACGTACACGCTCGCGGGTCCGGCCGGTCCGGCTCGAACCCCGGCGCTTTGACCGGGGCGACGGGCCTGCTGTGGCCGCAGGCTCGAACCACGTCGGGCGCCACCCGCGCCACGTCCGACGAGTCGATCCAGGAGGAACCCCATGCCCCACCCGTCCCCCACCGCCGCCGGCCAGACCGGACCGCCACCGGTGTCGAGCCGGCGACAGATCGGTCTCCTCGTCTTCGACGGGGTCGAGGAGCTGGACGCGGTCGGCCCGTGGGAGGTCCTCTCCCACTGGACCCAGGAGCATCCCGGGGACGGCTGGGGCGCCTTCTGCCTGTCGGTCGACGGTGCACCCGTGCTCGGCGCCAAGTCCCTGCTGCTCGGGGCGCACCACTCGATCGACGACGCTCCCCCGCTCGACGTCCTCATCCATCCGGGGGGCCCCGGCACCAGGCCGATGCTCGAGGACCGCGATCACCTGCGATGGCTCCGTGGCCTCCGGGCCTCGGTCCCGCTGATGGCGTCGGTCTGCACCGGGAGCCTGGTCTACGCAGCAGCCGGCCTGCTGACGGGCCGTCGGGCCACCACCCACTGGGCGTCGCTCAACCTGCTGTCCGAGCTCGACCCCACCGTCGTCACCGACGTCGAGGCCCGCTTCGTCGACGACGGCGACCTCATCACCAGCGCCGGTGTCAGCGCCGGGATCGACATGGCGCTGCACCTCGTGACGCGGCTCGCCGACGTCGAGCGCGCCCGCGAGGTCCGACGCTACCTTCAGTACGACCCGATGCCCCCGGTCTGACCCGAGACACCGAGACACCGAGACACCGAGACACCGAGACACCGAGAGGGACGATCACCATGAGCTCACACGATGCGACCGGGGCCGCCACCATGCGGGCCGTCACGCAAGACCGCTACGGCAGCTCCGAGGTCCTGCGCCTCGCACACGTGCCCGTGCCCGTCGCCGGCGACGACCAGGTGCTCATCCGCGTGCACGCCGCGGGACTCGACCGCGGCACCGAGCACCTGATGACCGGCACGCCGTACGCCGTGCGGCTCGCCTGTGGCATCCGCCGACCGCGGAACCCGGTGCCGGGGCGCGACGTCGCCGGGACCGTCGTGACGACCGGTTCCGGCGTGACCCGGTTCGCACCCGGCGACGAGGTGTACGGCGTCGCGCCCGGCTCGTTCGCGGAGTACGCCGTCACGGGCGAGGACAAGCTGGCCAAGAAGCCCGCCGACCTCTCCTTCGCCGAGGCCTCCGTCCTGCCGATCTCGGCAGGAACCGCGCTCCGCGCCCTCACCGACGCCGGCAGGGTCGAGCCCGGCCAGGCCGTGCTGGTGACCGGTGCCTCCGGCGGCGTCGGCGGCTACGCGGTGCAGCTGGCCGTCGGCCTGGGCGCCGAGGTGACCGGGGTGTGCAGCCGCGCCAAGCTGGACCACGTCACCGCCCTCGGGGCTCATCACGTCCTGGACTACGACGACGACGACTGGGCCGACGGGACGCGCCACTACGACCTCATCCTCGACGTCGCCGGGAACCCGTCGGTACGCCGCGTGCGGCGGGCGCTGACCCCGCACGGGACGGCGGTCTTCGTCGGCGGAGAGGACGGCGGCAAGATCACCGGGATGTCTCGGCAGCTCCGGGGAGCCCTCGTCTCTCCCTTCGTCGGACAGAGGCTGGTGCTGCTCCTCGCCCGGGAGCGCGCCGCCGACTACGAGCGGATCTCCCACCTCGTCGAGGCGGGCGTCCTCACGCCCGCCCTGGATCGCTGCTACCCCCTCGAGCGCGCAGCCGACGCGATGCGGCAGCTGGAGGACGGAGCCATCCGGGGCAAGGTCGCGATCACGATGTGAGCAGGCAGCGACGTTCTTGCCGCCCGCGGTCGGAGCATCCCTGCAGGACTGTCCCCTACCGTGCCTTCATGGACACCTCCGACCTCGCCCAGCGCGCCCGCAGCCAGTCGATCGGCGACCTGCCCCGCCGTACGGCGCAGCGCCATCCCGGCAGGACGGCGATCATCGACGGCGACACGTCGTTGACCTTCGCCGAGCTGGATCGGCTGGTCGACGGCACGGCGGCGGCGATGGCCCAGGCCGGCGTCGCCCAGGGTGACCGCGTGGCGCTGCTCTCGCACAACTCCTGGCAGTTCGCCGTGGTGGCCTTCGCGGCCGCCCGGAGTGGCGCGGTGCTGGTGCCCTTGAACTTCATGCTCGGTCCCTCTGAGCTGGCGTTCATCCTCGACCACTCCGGTGCGGAGACCTTGATCGCCGAGGACGCCCTCTGCCAGACGGCGGACCGGGCCCTGCACGAGGCGGGGGGTGGCGTCGTCCGCAGGCTGGCCATCGCCGCGGCCGGRCAGAGCGCTCCCGACGGCTGGCAGGACCTGGCCGAGTGGCTCCAGCACGCGGCCACCCCGGCGTACGTCCACGTCGCCGACGACGACCCGCTGCGCATGATGTTCACCTCCGGCACCGAGGCGCGGCCCAAGGGTGCGCTGCTGTCGTCGCGCTCACTGATGTGGCAGTACGTCTCCTGCGCGATCGACGGCGGCATGTCCTCCGACGACGTGGACCTGCACTCGCTGCCGCTCTACCACTGCGCCCAGCTGGACTGCTTCCTCGGGCCGGACGTCTACCTCGGCGCGACGAGCGTGATCCTGCCCGGACCCGATCCTGCGGCGATCCTGGAGGCCATCGAGGAGCACCGGGTCACGAAGTTCTTCGCCCCGCCGACCGTGTGGATCGGGCTGCTCCGCTCCCCGGACTTCGACGACACCGACCTCTCGTCGTTGCGCAAGGGCTACTACGGTGCCTCGGCCATGCCCGTGGAGGTGCTCAGGGAGATCCAGGAGCGCCTGCCCGGGGTCCAGCTGTGGAACTTCTACGGCCAGACCGAGATGGCACCGCTCGCGACGATCCTCACCCCCGGGGAGCAGCTCGAGCACGCCGGCTCCGCGGGCCGCGCGGGTCTCAACGTCGAGACCCGCATCGTCGACGACGAGGACCGCCGGGTGCCCGCCGGCACGGTCGGGGAGATCGTGCACCGCTCCCCGCACGCGATGCTCGGTTACTACCGCGACGAGGCGAAGACCGCCGAGGCCTTCCGCAACGGCTGGTTCCACTCCGGCGACCTGGGACACGTCGACGAGGACGGCCGTCTCTACGTCGTGGACCGCAAGAAGGACATGATCAAGACGGGTGGGGAGAACGTCGCCAGCCGCGAGGTCGAGGAGGCGGTCTACGAGCTCGACGGTGTTGCCGAGGTCGCCGTCTTCGGTGTGAACCACCCCCGCTGGGTCGAGGCCGTCGCGTGCGTGGTGGTGCCGAAGGACGGCGTCACGCTGACCGAGGGCGACGTGATCGCCCACGCCCGGTCGCGGCTCGCCGGCTACAAGACACCCAAGTACGTCGTGATCGCGGACTCGCTGCCCAAGAACCCGAGCGGCAAGATCCTCAAGCGCCAGCTGCGCGAGACRCACTCCGGCATCGCCACGGACGCGGACGCCCAGGGCGTGTGACCGGGGTCCTGGACACGGGACATGGACCTGGGTGCGCCAGACGCCTTTATTCGATACTTGACTGTTCGACTTCGAACTATTAGCGTTCTCATCATGGATGCACCCAGGCTCACCAGCACGCTCGACCTCGTCCGATGGATCGGCTGGGCCCAGCTCAGGGCGGGCGAGGACTGGATCCGTGAGCGCGAGCTCAGCCACCCGCAGGGCTTCGTGCTCGGCTACCTGACCCAGAACCCCGGCGCCATCCAGCGCGACATCGCCGAGGTGAGCCGCACCAGCGCGGCCAGTGTCACCAGCCTCCTGCAAGGACTCGAGCGACGCGGCCTCGTCGAGCGCCGGACGGAGGGGGGCAACGAGCGAAGCAAGCGCGTCTACGCCACGGCTGCGGGCACGGAGCTCATCGCCGGGTTCGACACCGCCATGGCCGCCGCCGACGACACGATCCTCGCCCCGTTGACGACGACCGAGCGGGCCACCCTGCACTCGCTGCTCATCAAGATCACCGCCGAGCTGCCGCAACCCAGCCGGCCCTGATCCTTCGCGCGGCACGACCGCGCCCGCCGCACCACACATCACCCAACCCCTCCGCGCGACGGTGCCCGTCGGCGCGCTCGAACCTGCCCCCACGAGGAGCCGTCATGAACACCACGAACCCCGCCCCTGCCCGCGCGCCCGCCGTCGGCACGGACCACTGGTACCTCTCCGCCGCCCCGGTCGCCCGCGCCCTCGTGCACCTGTGCGTCCCGATGGCGGCGGCGATGATCGTCGGCGCCGTCTACAACGTCGTCAACGCCGGCTTCATCGCCTCGCTGCACGACACCACCCTCCTCGTCGCGGTCACGCTCGGCTCGCCCCTGCTCGGGCTTGTCATGGCGGTCGGCGGAGTCTTCGGGACCGGCGGCGGCGCGCTCGTCTCGCGTCTGCTCGGCGCCTCCGAGCACGATCCCGCACAGGCAGGCCAGATCAAGCACGTGTCGGCCTTCTCCGTGTGGGGCGCCGCGATCGTCGGTGCCCTGCTCGGCGTCGTCGGGCTGGTGCTGCTGCACCCGCTGGTGTCCCTGCTCGGCGCCGACGCGACCGCCGCACCCGCGACCCGGTCCTTCATCGCGGTCATGCTCCTCTTCCTACCGGTCCTCGCCGCAGCCTTCTGCCTCGAGCAGATCGTGCGCGCCGACGGGGCGGCGCGACAGGTGATGGTGGGGCTCATCGCGTCCACGTCCGCCAACGTCGTCCTCGACGCGCTGTTCATCCTCGTCCTGCACTGGGGCGTCGCCGGTGCGGCGCTGGCGACCGGTCTCGCCAACGTCGTCGTCATCGCCTACTTCGCCACGTGGCTGGCACGCAACAGCGAGCACGTGAGCCTCGCGCCCCGCTGGTTCACGCTCTCGCCCTCAGTGCTGCGTCCCGTGATCGGGGTCGGCGCCAGCGAGCTGTTCCAGGCGGGCTTCCTGGTCGTCACGGCCCTCGTCCTGAACAACCTCGCTGCGGCGTACGGCGACGGCCCGCTCGCGGCCATGGGGGTCGTGGTCCGGATCGCACAGGTGCCGGAGTTCCTCGTCATGGGACTCACCCTCGGCGTGCTGCCCCTCCTCGCCTACGCCTACGGCAAGGGCGACCGGGAGCGCCTCACCTCGGCCCTGCGCGCCGCGGCCCTCGCGGTGGGCGGCATCACCGTGATCTCGGCGGCGACCCTGATCGCGCTCCGCGAACAGGTGATCTCCTTGTTCTCCGCGGACGGATCGGTCCTGGCGATCGGCGGCACCATCCTCACGGCGCAGCTGGTCGCGATGGTCGCGAACGGCTTCACGGGCCTGCTCACGTCGCTGTTCCAGGCCACCGGGCGGGCCGTGGCCGCGACGGTCATGTCGGTGACGCAGGGCCTGCTGTTCATCCCGGTTGTGCTCCTCGGCAACCACTGGTTCGGCCTGAGCGGCATCATCTGGGCGCTCACCACGACCGAGGGGGCGATGCTCGTCGTGGGCGTGGTGCTGTGGCTGGCGGCCCGCCCCGCGATCGCGGCCGGTCGCACCCCGGGCAGTGCGGCCGCCACGGATTCCCCCGGGTGACGTCCGCCGACGGGTGAGGCGCAGTGGACGCACCGGCTGAAGCCTGAGCAGCATGGTGACATCCCAGTCCAACGCGCCCCTGTGGTTGACGCTGGGGGCCGTGCTGCTCGACCTGGCCATCAAGCTGGCGGCACTGGGGTTCATCCCGCAGAACCGGCGGCCCTCGTCTGCGATGGCGTGGCTGTTGCTGGTCTACCTGATCCCGTTCCTGGGCCTGCTGCTGTTCTTCGTGCTCGGGAGCACGACGCTGGACCGCAAGCGGCGTCGTATCCACCACGACGTCAACGAGCTCGTGCACGGCCGGTTCTCGTCCACCGTGGCACCGCAGACCGCGGAGGTGCAGCCGCCCTGGCTGCGCACGTCGATCACCATGAGCCAGAAGCTCGGCACCCTGCCCTGCACCTGGGGGAACTCGGCGGAGCTGTGCGCCGACTACGAGCAGTCGATCGCCGCGATGACGGCCGAGGTCGAGAAGGCCCAGCGGTTCGTCAACGTCGAGTACTTCATCGTGGCCTGGGACGACGTCACCGGGGAGTTCTTCGAGGCGTGCGCCAGAGCCGTGCAGCGCGGCGTCACCGTGCGGGTGCTCTTCGACCACCTCGCGACCCGGGGCATCCCGGGCTACAAGGAGATGAAGGACCGGTTCGACGAGGCGGGCTTCGTGTGGCACCCGATGCTGCCGCTCATGCCGCTCAAGGGTCGGTGGCGCCGGCCGGACCTCCGCAACCACCGCAAGATCCTCGTGGTGGACGGCCTGGTGGCGATGACCGGGTCGCAGAACCTCATCGAGCCGGGCTACAACAAGCCCAAGAACCACAAGGCCGGGCGCGAGTGGCGCGAGCTCACGGTCCGGCTGACGGGTCCCACCGTGACCAAGCTCAACGTCGTCTTCGCCACCGACTGGTACATCGAGACCCACGAGATGCTCGACCAGGACGAGTTCGTCATCGACGAGGTGACGCACTCCTCGGGAGTCGCCTGCCAGGTCGTCCCCAGCGGACCGGGCTTCTCCCACGAGAACAACCTCAGGCTGTTCAACACCCTGATCTACGGCGCTCAACAGCGGCTGTCGATCACCAGCCCCTACTTCGTGCCGGACGAGTCGCTGCTCTACGCCATCACGACGGCGGCACAGCGGGGCGTGGAGACCGAGCTGTTCGTCTCCGAGGAGGGTGACCAGTTCATGGTCTACCACGCGCAGCGCTCGTACTACCACGAGCTGCTGGAGGCCGGCGTGCGCATCTGGCTGTACCCGCCGCCGTACATCCTGCACTCCAAGCACTTCTCGGTCGACGACGACGTCGCGGTCATCGGA
This sequence comes from Nocardioides sp. P4_G4, assembly GCF_056401085.1. NCBI lineage: Bacteria > Bacillati > Actinomycetota > Actinomycetes > Propionibacteriales > Nocardioidaceae > Nocardioides > Nocardioides sp. P4_G4. The sequence goes on along the minus strand of NZ_JBFUKA010000039.1, from coordinate 13,343 downwards.
TCGAGCAACATGGACATGCGCTCGTTCGGGCTCAACTTCGAGGTCTCGACCATGTGCTTCGGCGGCGACTTCGTGCAGGAGATCCGCAAGGTCGAGGACCACTACCGGTCGATCTCCCGCGAGCTGACCCTCGCCGAGTGGACGGACATCCCCCTGAAGGACCGCTACGTCGACAACGTCATGCGGCTCACGTCGGCGCTCCAGTGAGCTGAGCCTCCGGGCTAGAAGAGGGCCGGAACGGGGTGCAGCGCGAGCTCCGGCTGCACGTAGCCGCGGCCGCTGGGCCTGCGGGGCATCGTCACCTCCTGGCGAGGCAGCGGCTCGTACGGGACGTGGCCGAGCAGGTGGGAGATGATGTTGAGGCGACCGCGCTTCTTGTCGTCGTTGTCCGCGACGAACCACGGCGCCCAGCCCGTGTCCGTGGCCGCCAGCATCGTGTCCCGGGCCCGGCAGTAGTCGTAGTGCCGGCTGTAGGACTTCAGGTCGGTGGGCGAGAGCTTCCAGATCTTGCGGGGGTCCTCGATCCGGTTCGCGAGCCGGCGGGTCTGCTCGTCGATGCCGACGTTGAGCCAGTACTTGATGAGGAGCATCCCGCTGTCGACCATCGCCTTCTCGAAGCCGGGCACCTGCTCGAGGAACTTCTCGCTCTGCTCCGCGGTGCAGTAGCCCATGACCGGCTCCACGCCGGCGCGGTTGTACCAGCTGCGGTCGAAGATGACGACCTCGCCCGCCGAGGGGAAGTGCGCGACGTAGCGCTGCATGTACATCTGCGACTTCTCGCGCTCGTTGGGGGTGGGCACGGCGACGTGCTTGAACACCCGCGGGCTCGTGCGCTCGGTGATGCGCCGGATGGTCCCGCCCTTGCCCGCCGAGTCCAGTCCCTCGAAGACGACGCAGACCTTGGCTCCCGTGGACCTCACCCACTCCTGCATCGCCACCAGCTCGCCCTGGAGGCGCCGCATCTCCTCCTCGTACTCCTTCTTCTTCATCTTCGCTCGGCCGGGCGCTGCGTCCTGCCCGGTGGGCTTCTTGCTCATACCTTGCTGTCGTTCAGCATGGGTGCTCCTTCGGGTCGGGAAGTGCGCGAGCCGCTTGCGTTCCACGGTAGTACCGCGCGGCGCGCGTGACTACGCCCGCTGCCGGRGGCGGCGGATCGCAGGCGACCGACGTGGGCGGAGATCCGGGTGGTGCTGCGCCGTCACGGCCCGGCCCACCGCAGGCGAGCCACGAAGACCCGGACGTCCGGGTCCAGGCGACGCGAGTCCACGTGCAGCTCCACCGTGATCTCACTGCCGTCGGACCGCACCATCGGCACGGTCAGCCACTGGTTGAGCAGGACGTCACGGCCCTGGGTCGCGTGCAGGGTGGTGCCGGCGATGTGGGCCTGGTGGAACCGGGCGGGGACCACCGCCAGGATCCGCCGGCCGAGCAGGTCCGCCTCCCGGCCGTAGCCGAGGAGCTCGACCACGTCCGGGGTCACGGCCACGATCACGCTCGTGTCGTCCATCGCGATCAGGGACTCGTCGAGCCCGGCGAGCTCACGGAGCACCGGCGGACGATCGGCGTCGGCCTGGACGGCGATGCGTACGTCGGTCCTCGCCTCCCACGGCTTCGGAGACACCGCCGCCGCCTGTCCGGCGACCTCCCCGCACAACCAGGAGCGCATCTCCGCCATCTCGGGCTGGGTCGGTGGACTCAGGAGCAGGCCGTCGTCGGCGGCTGCCCTGGCTCGCACGAGCAGGTCGTCGAGGACCTCGAAGTGGTGGACCGAGGACAACGGGAGGCGCAGTGCCACCGCCGCGGCCGTGACGGTCGGCTCGACCGAGCTGGCCATGAGTGCGTCCGGCTCCGCAGGGAGGCGCGGCCGTGGCACCTGTTCGTCCAGGACGCTGAGCGCGCTGCTGGCCGCCACGTGGTCGTCGAGAGCGCGAACGTCACGCTCCAGCGCGTAGAGCAGGTACTCCCGCAACAGGGTCGCGGCGTGCTCCTGCCACGCCCAGTGCATCAGCAGCGGCACGGAGAGCAGGGTGATGTCGATCGACTCACCCTCGGTGACGCCGGTGCCGGAGGATCGACGCAGGGCCGGCGTCGCGGGCCGGCCGAGCTCGAACCACACGACCTTGCCACCGTCGGTGGGGTCGACACCCCACAGGTCGGCGTGCTCGTCGACGATCCTCAGTCCGCGCCCCGTGCCGGCCGTGTCGCCCCACGTCCGCAGGACCGGCAGCCGCGGGCTCCCGTCCTGGACCTCGACGCGGATCGCGGTGTGCTCGGCGGCGATCCGCACACCGACCGGGGTGCCGGCGTGCACGACGGCATTGGTCACCAGCTCGGACACGACCAGCTGGGCCACGTCACCCAGGTGGGCGGCACCGGCCACCTCGAGCGCCTCCCTCACCGCACGCCGCGCCCGCCCGGCGGCCAGTGGCTCAGCGGGGAAGGTCAGGTCGACGGTCACTGCTCCGGACAACCCCACCCCCGACGCTCGGGCCCCCGCTCGCGGTGGGGACATGACAGCACCCTAGGCGCATGTCGGGGCGCAGGATGTGCAGAACCCCGACGGACCGGGGCTTCAGGCGATTATCGTGGTGCCGACGGTCACATCCCCCTGCGCCCTCGGCCGTCCTTGGGGCCGGGCGCCGCACGAACCGAGGACACGTGGTCACACCGATCCGCGCACTCAGCACGGCCGGGAACCGGTCGGTGCTCGCCGGCGTGCTGCTGCTCTGCGTGATGGTGACGGTCGACGTGCAGCTCGGACGGCAGATCAACGGCGCGTACGCCGGTGCCGCCGTCCTCACCGCTATCAACGCGGACGCGCGCCGCACCGCAGGAGTCGTCGTCCTGACGCTGGTCGCCTCGGTCGCCTCGGGCGTGTGGCACCACAACCTCGGCGAGCACGACTGGACCCTGCGCTTCGTCACCTGCGCGCTGATCTGTGCCCTGGCGATCGTCGCCGCCGACGCCAACGAGCGCCGGCGCCGGCGCCTGGTGCGGACGACGACGCTGGCCCAACGGGTCCTGGACGCGCTCGCCGTCGAGCTCACCGGCGCGCGCACCGTCAAGCAGGTGGCCGATGGCTTCCTCGGCCACGCCATCGACACCATCGGTGCCACGTCGGCGATGGTGCACTCGCTCGACGCGGACCACGTGCTGCGGACCCTGACCTGGTTCGGGCGCACCGGTGGCGGTGCCGACCAGTACCAGGAGATCCCCCTCGACAGCGACCTCCCGGGCGCGGTCGCGACGCGCGAGGGCCGCGACGTCCACTACCGGTCCGTGCACGAGATCACGGCCGCCTTTCCCGACCTGAGCGGGTACTACGACACCGACCGGAGCCTCCACCTCCTCCCGCTGCGCCGCAACGGCACGACGTACGGCCTGCTGGCCCTCACGTTCCCCCCGGACCTCTTCACCGCGCACGAGGACGGGTTCCTCCACTCGCTCGCCGGCGCCCTGACCAGCGCGGTCGTGCGGGCGGCCGAGCTGCAGGACTTCGACGCGGCCACGCAGCGCACCGTCCTGCTTGCGGAGGCATCGATGAGCCTGTCGCGCAGTCTCGACATGGACACCACCGTCGCGGAGGTCGGTCGGCTCCTCGTGCCCCGGTTCGCGGACTGGTGCGTGCTCCAGGTGGTGCGGGACGGTGAGCTCGAGACCCTGTCGGTGCAGCACCGCGACGCCGAGACCACCGAGTGGGCGCGGACCCTCACCGGCGCCTTCCCGGCACGCATGGACGCCCCCACGGGTGCCGGCCAAGTCATCCGGACCGGGCAGAGCGAGATCTACCCCTACATCCCCGCCGAGCTCCTCGAGGCGACGGCGGTCAGCGCCGAGCACCTGGCGCTCCTACGCAAGCTCGGCCTCACCAGCGCCATCGTCGTACCACTGACGGGTCGCGGCGACGTCGTGGGCGCGGTCACGCTCATCCACGCCGAGTCGGGCCGCCACTACAGCGAGGAGGACGTCGCGTTCCTGGAGGCCGTCGCCGCCCGGGTGGCCGTCGCCCTCGACACCGCCGCGACGTTCGAGCAGCAGTCCGAGCGCCTGGCGGGGGTCACCCTGGTGGCGGAAGCCGCCCAACGCGCCATCCTGGCTCCGCCGCCCGCGCGTACCGGTCCCGTCGCACTGTCGGCCCGCTACCTGTCCGCGGCGTCCGAGGCACAGGTCGGAGGGGATCTCTACGAGGTCGTCCGCGGCCCGTCGTGCGTGCGCCTCCTGGTCGGGGACGTCCGCGGCAAGGGCCTGTCCGCGGTCCGCACCGCGACCGTGGTGCTCGGTGAGTTCCGGGCGGCCGCCGCCGGAACGGGTGACGTGGCGCACGTGGCCCGTGAGATCGACCGGCGCATCCTGCCGTACCTGCCCGACGCCGAGGACTTCGTGACCGGGGTGCTGGTCGACATCAGGCACGACGGCGGCTTCGACATCGTCTCCTGCGGCCACCCTGCGCCCGTGCTGCTCTCCGCGCACGGCCACGTCGAGACCGTCGAGCTGGACCACTCGCCACCGCTGGGTCTCGGCGTGGACCCGGTGGTCGCGCGCGGCAAGCTGGCCCCGGGCGACCGCCTGTTGCTCTTCACCGACGGCTTGATCGAGGCCCGCTCCCCCAGCGGCACGTTCGTGGATCCTGCGCCCTTCCTCCCCGCGGTCGCACGGGCGGACTTCGACACGGCGCTGGACGGCCTGCTCGCGTCCGTCAAGAAGGCCGCCGGGCACGCGCTCGACGACGACCTCGCCCTGCTGCTGGCCTGCTACGACCCGGACTGACGCCGCCTGTCCGTTCGGACCTCAGCCGCCGGCCCACCCGCCCAGCCAGGACGCCAACGTGACGTCGTCCGTCCACGGCCGCAGCGATGTCACGAGCGACGGACCCGGCGTGGCGAGGTCGGGCCGTCCCCACCGGGCGGCCCGGCGCAGGAGGCGCAGGTCCTGCAGCTCCGCGCAGCCGTCGGCGACGTCCCGAGTCGCCACGTGCCCGTCGAGACCCGAGAGCAGCCCGGTCCAGGCCGCGGCGTCCCCGAGCAGGCCGCGTCGGACGACGAGGTGCTGCCGAGCGGTGGCGGGCACGGGCTCGTCCATCGGCACGACCCGCGGGTCGGCACCCACCAGCGCCCGGTGCTGCTCCCCCAGCCTGACGACGGCGCGCGGCAGCGCCGCGAGCAGCGAGTCGAGGGTCACGAGCACCTCGGTGGCGCCCAGACCCGGCTCGCACGTGACGGTGAGGACGGCGGGGCCCCGCGCGAGCCCACGCCACGTCGTGCCGGGCGCCGACGTGCGGTCGGCGACGCCGGAGGTCTCGGCCAGACGAGCGTCGGGGTCGCGCCCCCGCACCCCGGCGTCCGGGCCGTCGTGCCACGCGACGGCGTCCCGGCGGTGGGCCAGCAGCCCACCCGCGGTCCAGGACCGGTGCGCGAGCTCCCAGTCCTCGCCGCCGTAGGCGCGGAAGCGCTCGTCGAAGCCGCCGAGCTCGTCGTACCACCACCGGCTGCACGCGAGCACGGCGCTGATGACGAAACGGTGACTGGCTCCGTCGGCGTCCAGCAGGTCGCGGGTGGCGGCGTACCCGGTGCGCAGCCATTCCGGCTCGGGCAGCTCCAGCGGCGGCGCCACCTCCTCGATGGCGTCGCCGGGACCCGTGCCGACGAGATCGGCGTGCCGCCGGCGCCCGACGACCAGGGCCTCGGGCAGCGCCTCGGGCAGCGCGACCATGCGTTCGACGAAGTGCGGCTCGGGGGACGTGTCGGCGTCGAGCAGCACCAGCACCTCGCCGGTGCTCGCGGCCACGCCGAGATTGCGCACGGCGGCAGCCCGGAAGCCGCGGTCGTCCTGCCGCACCAGCCGCACCCACGACGGCACGACCGGCGCACGCCGCGACCCGTCGTCGGCGACCACGACCTCGTCGGGCCGGCGGGTCTGACGACACAGGGCCGCCAGGGTCCGATCGAGCTCGGCCTGCTGCTCGTAGTGCGCGACGACCACCGAGACCCTCCGCCGGGGCGCCCCGCTCGGGGCGAGGTCCCAGCGGTTGCCGGGCACGCTCGTGCCGTACGGCGGCGTGGTCATCCGTGCACCGACGCCCACCACAGGCGGTAGGCCGCGGCGGTCTCCTCCAGCCGCGGGCCCAGGTCCGTGCCCGGCGCCGTCCACGTCGTGGCCGGTCGCAGCAGCGCTGCCTCGAGGCACGGGACCAGGGTCGCGTCGTCGAAGAGGGTGATCGTCCCTGGTCGGAGCGCCGCCATCTCACGGGCGTACGTGCCGTCCCGGACGAGCGGGCGCCGTCCGGCGGCGATCCACGAGTTGAGGCTGCCGGACGCGGACACGTTGCGGTGCGCGACCACCGGTACGGCGACCCGGCGAAGCGCGGGGCCCAGGTGGGTCTCGGGCACGCGGCCGGTGACCTCCACCGGGACGCCGCGCGCCCGGCTCGTCCGCAGCAGCTCGTCGACCTCGTCGGCGTGCCCCGGCGCCGCCTCGCCCAGGACGCGCACCCGCGCAGGGGTCCCGGCGCGGCGCACGGCGGCCGCTGCCCGGACCACCTGGCGATGACCCTTGCCCGGGTAGACGAAGCCGAAGACGCCCAGCACCGGCACGGTCTCCACCCGGCTGCCGCCCGACCGGGGGCCGGTCGTCGGGAACACCGGCAGGGGGATCACCGTCCCGCCGGCCCCGGCCGCGCACCAGCGACCCACGAGCGCGTGCTCGTGCCACGAGTTGGTGACCCAGGCACGGCTGGCCCGCACGATCCGTGCGTACGCCGCCGCACGGGCCCGGAACACCGGCCCGTCGGTGGGCTGGGGCACGTCGTGCAGCGTCACCGTCAGGCGCACCCGCCGCGCCAGCGACTCCACCTCGGCCGCCGCGGCCGCGGGGTCGCGGCCCAGGAGCCGATCGGTGAGATGAAGGTGGACAGGAGCCCCGTCCACCAGGTGTCCGACCGTGCGGACGACGGAGGCACCCGCTGCGTCGGCGACCTCCCCGGCGTACCGGGTCACCCCGTGCGTGTCAGGCCCCAGCAGCAGGTGGTGGGGCGCCGCGAGGTCGAGGTCGCGGCGGGTGTTCGGGAGTCGCAGCACCCCCGACATCCTGCCGCCCCGAGACAGCCCCGTGCTCCCCCCAAAGGCGTAGTCAGGGGCGGTTCCGATCGAGACGTGCATCGCGGATCGCATGCCCGGGGAATGAACGGCGACGCCGGACGCTTATAGTAGTTGAAGCATCAATCACCTACCTTCGATGACCCTGGAGACCCCATGTCCTTCTTCCGCCGCAAGCCCACGACCTCCCCCGCCCCGCAGGGTGCCGCCCCCGACGCCCCGGGCACCGTGGCTGTCGCGGAGGCCGGCACCACGATCACCGGCGACTACGTCATCGACGCCGGCCACAGCCGCGTCGGCTTCTCGGCCCGTCACGCCATGGTGACCACCGTGCGCGGCGACTTCACCGACTTCGACGCAACGGCACACATCGATGCCGAGGTCGCGGGCAACTCGCACGTCGCGCTCACCATCCGCACCGCCAGCATCAACACCGGTTCGGCCGACCGCGACGGGCACCTCCGCTCGGGCGACTTCTTCGACACCGAGGCGCACCCCGTGATCACCTTCACCTCGACCTCGGTCGAGCGCGACGGGTCCGACTGGACCATCACCGGCGACCTCGCCATCAAGGGCATCACCCGCCCGGTCATCATCGCCTTCGAGGAGAACGGCACCGCCCAGGACCCGTTCGGCAACACCCGCGTCGGCTTCGAGGGCGCCACCACGATCAACCGCAAGGACTGGGACCTGACCTGGAACGCCGCGCTCGAGACCGGCGGCGTGCTCGTCTCGGAGAAGATCAAGCTCGAGCTCGACGTCTCGGCGATCAAGAGCGCCTGACCCGCGTTCCCGGGGAACACCTGAGGAGCGGCCTCGGGCTACCGTCGTGCCATGTTGAGACAGCTCCAGGGCTCCGGCCGCATCGCCCTTGCCGCGGCGGGCGTCCGCTCCCGCGCCCGGCAGCGTCCCGACGTCTCGGCACTGAGGGAACCGACGAGTGCGCCGTCCACGCTCACCGCGCTCGGGGAGCTGGGCTCGCCCTTGGCCACCGTCCGGCTGCTCGGGGCGTTGCCCCGCCTGTCCGTGGTCCCTCGCGGTGACGGCCACCCGGTGGTGGACATCCCCGGGTGGCGGGCGCCCGAGCTCTCCGGAGCGCCGTTGCGTGGCTACCTGCGCGCCCTCGGGTACGACGCCCGTGGCTGGGGCTTCGGGACCAACATGGGTGATCCTCGTCGCGACGTCGACCGACTGGCCGAGCGCGTGCTCGACCTGGTCGACGAGACGGGCTCGGCCATCTCCCTGGTCGGGTGGAGCCTCGGTGGAGTCATCGCTCGGGAGGTGGCCCGTCGACATCCCGACGCCGTACGCAGGGTCATCACGTACGGCACTCCGGTGGTGGGTGGAGCGGCGTACACCACGATCGCCCGCGCCTACGGGCGCGGGGACGGTGTCGCCGTCGACCGGGTCGCTCGGCGACTCGACGCAGCGGCGCCGATCGCGGTGCCGCTCACCGCAGTGTTCTCGAGGCGCGACGGGATCGTGTCCTGGCAGGCGTGCATCGACCGCTCATCGCCGCGCGCGGAGCACGTCGAGGTGTCCTCGACGCACCTCGCCATGGGCGTCGACCCGGACGTGTGGGCGCTCGTCGCCGAGCGACTGGCCGCCACCTCCTAGTCCGACCGGCGCACACGGCTCCCCCGTGGGCACGAGCTCGACGAGATCATGCCGGTCGGCGAGGGTCGACCAGGGTCATGCCGGCCACCGTCGCCCGGTCGAAGCCGGGCAGCAGGGCCGCCGCCTCCTGGAGCCCGATCGTGCGCTCGACCAGGAGCTGCGGCCGCAGCGCCCCGGACCGGACGAGCTCCATCATCTCCGGGTAGTCCGCCGCAGCCATCCCGTGGCTGCCCAGCAGGTCGAGCTCCCAGCCGATGACGCGCGACATGGGCACGCGCGGGTGTCCGTCGACCGGCGGCAGCAGCCCCACCTGGACGTGTCGACCCCGCCTGCGCAGGCTCAGGATCGCGTCGGCGCAGGTCTGCTCGCTGCCGACCGCGTCGACCGCGACGTGGCTGCCGCCGCCGGTGAGGTCGGCGACCGCCGCCGGGACATCGGTGGCGTCGGCCAGCAGCGTGTGCTCGGCCCCCAGCCAGGCGGCCATCGCGAGAGCCTCGGGGTTCCGGTCCACCCCGATCACCCGGGCACCCGTGGCTGCGGCGATCATCACCGCGCTGAGTCCGACCCCACCGGCTCCGACCACCGTGACCCACTCCCCCGCCCGGAGGCGAGCGCGCCCCACGAGCGCGCGGTACGCCGTGGCGAACCGGCAGCCGAGACCGGCGGCGGTCGCGTCGTCGACCTCGTCTGGGACGGCCACCAGGTTGGTGTCCGCGGCGTGCAGCGCGACGTACTCGGCGAAGGAGCCCCAGTGCGTGAAGCCGGGCTGTTGCTGGTCCGGACAGACCTGGGCGTCGCCGGCGAGGCACCAGGTGCACCGCCCGCAGCCGCAGACGAACGGGACGGTCACACGGTCCCCGACCTGCCACCGGGCGACCTCCGGGCCCACCTCGACGACCACGCCGGCCAGCTCGTGCCCCGGGACGTGCGGGAAGGCGATGTCGTCGTGTCCCGCCCAGGCGTGCCAGTCGCTGCGGCACATGCCGGTGGCCCGCACCTCGACGACCACCCCGGCTTTCGGTGCCGTGGGAGCCGGCACCTCCCGGACCTCGGGTCGGGCTCGGACGGCATCCAGGACCACGGCGCGCATCCGGGCATCCTGCCAGCCCCTGGACGGATCGAGGTCAGCAGTCCGTCAGAGCCAGTCCTTGCGCTTGAAGGCGAGGAACAGGGCCCCTGACAGGGCGATGATGAGGGCCGAGGAGGCGACGAAGCCCGACTGGTGGGCGAAGCCCGGGTAGGGCAGGTTCTGGCCGTAGAAGCCGGTGATGGCCGTGGGCACGGCGATGATCGCCGCCCAGCTCGTGACCTTCTTGGTGATGATGTTGAGGCGGTTGCCCTGGATGGTCAGGTTCGTCTCGAGGATGGTGTTGACGAGGTCGCGGAGGCTCTCGGTCCACTCCGTCGCCCGCAGCACGTGGTCGTAGACGTCCTGGTAGTACGGCACCAGCTCGGCGGGGACCAGCCCGACGTCGCGGCGCATCAACGTGTTGACCACCTCCCGCATCGGCAGGACCACCCGACGGAGCTGGACCAGGCTCTTGCGCAGCTCGAAGCTGCGGCGCTGGACGCTCTTGTCGTGGGGTCGGTCGTCGAAGAGGAGGTCCTCCAGCTGCTCGATCTGGTCGTCGAGCGACTCGACGGCCTCGAAGTGCGAGTCGACCACCAGGTCCAGCAGGCCGTGCAGCAGGGCGCCGACCCCGAACCGGGTGAGGTCGACCTCGTCGTCCCACCGCGCCAACAGTGCGTCGATCGAGAACTCCTCGTCCCGGCGTACGGTGACGAGGGCGCTCCGGGTGATGAAGGCGTGGATCTCGTCGGTGACGAGCTGTCCGCTCTCCACGTCGAGCCGGACCGCGTAGGCGCTGAGGAAGTCGTGGCCCGCGTAGTGATCGATCTTGGGCCGCTGACGACCCTGCGCGGCATCCTCGACGGCCAGCCGGTGCAGCCCCAGCTCGTCGGCCACCAGCTGCAGGTCCTGGAGGTCGGGTGCGCACAGGTCCACCCACACCACGCTCGAGGGGTCCGCGAGGTGCTCGGACACCTGGTCGATCGGGAAGTCCTCGTCGGTCAGGACTCCCCCGCGGTAGCAACGGGTACGAGGCATCCGCCCAGTATCCTCACGCGTCCAGGCCGGCGACCGTCGTCTCGGCCAGGGCCGCGACGAAGGCCGCGGGTGAGGACGCAGCAGCGAAGAGCCGTCGCTGCCTCTCCGCGCCTCCCCCCACGACACGGAGCCGGTCGATGGTCCGGTCGACGAGCGCGTCGTCGCCGTGGGCGCACAGGTGCGAGTGGACCTCCTCGACCAGCCGGTCGACGAGTCGCCACGGACGGACCGGCTCCCCCGTCCGCGGGTCGGTCAGGTCGCCGACGAGCCCCACCCGGGCGGCCACCAGGCACGATTCCCGCAGGAGCGCCTGCGGGACGGGGGCCACCGGCCGGCCGAGGAGAGCCTCGTCGACCGCCGAGGCGACCAGGGCCCGGACCAGTCCCGCGTAGCAGGTGGCCTCGTCGGTGGTCAGGCCCACGTCGGCCACGCGCGTCTCGATCGTGGGGTACCGGGGCGACAGACGCGCCAGGAAGTAAACGCTGCKGGCGTCCAGTGCCTGCCCGGTGATGACCGCCCTGCCCACCGCGTCGTCGTACTCCTCGACCGACGCCACCGGCGGAGCGGGCACCGTGGTCGGCCAGCGGGAGGCGAAGACCAGCCGCTGGCTCGCCCACCCGCCGTCCCGGCCCAGCCAGATCGGCGAGTTGGCGGTGAGCGCGATGAGCGCCGGCAACCACGGACGGAGACGCAGCAGCGCCTCGACCCCGAGCTGCCTGGTCGGCACCGCGACGTGGACGTGGCACGCGCAGGTCCCGTTGGTGCTCATCGCGAAGGGAAAACGCCGGGCGAGCTCGACGTAGCGGGGGTCCTCCGTGACCGCGGGCAGCGCGGGCAGGCCGTAGGGCGCGAGACCCGTCGCCACGGCCACGGCGCCGCGCCGCCGAGCAGCCCGGGCCACGTCACGACGCTTCGTCCGCAGCGACTCGTGGACCGTGTCGAGGGTGTGGCACACGGGCGTCCGGGTCTCGACCATGTAGGTCATCGACTCCGGGACCACGCCGGCAGGGTCACCGCAGTCGCGGATCACCTCAGCCGCGCGGGAGGCCGCCGCTCCCGTCACCGGGTGCAGCAGGTTGAACTCCTCCTCCACCCCCAGCGTCGCCGCGGGGGTCGGTMCCATCGGGGCCACGTCCTCGCCCATCGCGGCTCACTCCGTCGTGATGGCTCGCAGCACGTCGACCCGGCCCGCACGCCGAGCGGGGCCGATGGCGGCGAGCACGCCGACGGCCACGGCGACGACGAGGTAGACGRCCAGCGTGAGGACCGGGACCGCGAGCGTGGTGACGCCCTCGGCGACGAGCGCGCGACTGAGGGCGATGCCCGCGGCCACGCCGAGGAGGATGCCGGTGAGCGCCCCGAGGAGGGAGATCAGCACCGACTCCCGGCGTACGACGGTCCGCACCTGCCGACGGGTCCCGCCGACCGCGCGCAGCAGGCCCAGCTCCCGAGTGCGCTCGACCACGGAGAGCACCAGCGTGTTGACGATCCCGAGAATCGCCACCACCACGGCGAGGAGCAGCATCGCGGTCACGATCCCCAGCAGCTGGTCCACGGACTGCTGGGCCCTCCGGGTGACCTCCGCGGGATCGTTGACGGTGACGTTGGGGTAGTCGGCGAGCGCCGACGAGATCGCGGTCCTGGCCCGGTCGGGATCCGTGCCCGGCGGGCTGTTGACCAGGACGGCGCCGTCGAGGACCGAGGTGACGTTGGCGGAGAAGTCGGGCAGCGTCATCACGTACGACGCGTTGATCAGGCTGCCCTTGCTGAAGGTGCCGACGACCCTGAGCTCGGTGTCCCCGGTCTCCGGGAAGGTGACGACGACCGTGTCGCCGACACCGACCCCGAGGTCGTCGGCCGCGGTCGTGCCGACCAGGAGGCTCCCAGGAGCCAGGTCGTCCAGGCTCCCGCTCTCGATGCCCAGGTCGATCACACGATCCAGCCCGTCGGTGTCCAGCGCCGTGACCAGGGAGGAGTGCCCGTCGACCTGCGCGGCGGACTCGCGCAGCTCGACGACGTCGGCCACGTCGTGCCGCTTCCGCAGCAGGTCCGCCACCGAGGGGCTGATCCCCAGGCCGGCGCCGGCGGGCTCGAGGATGAGGTCGGAACGGTTGCCTCCGGTGACGGCGTCCGAGACCGACGCCTTGAGCGACGTCGCGGTCACCGCCACCGCGGCGACCACGGTCAGTCCGATCGTCAGGGCCAGGGCCGAGGCCGCCGAACGCCGTGAGTTGCGGGCGACGTTGCGAGCCGCCAGCCGCCAGCCACCCCCGCGCGGGCCGTGGTCGGCGAGTCGTGCCATCCCCCGGGCCAACGTCGGGCCGGCCAGCACCAGGCCCACGAACGTCGTGGCGGTCGCGAGCAGGGTCGCCCACCGCTGGTTGCCCGCCACGGCACACGCGGCGAGCGCCGCGAGGCCCGCACCCGTGACCCCCCATCCGGCGAGGCGGCGACCACGGCCGACGGCTCCGCCGGCCGGCACGGCGTTGCGAAGCGCCTCCATGGGGGCGACCCGGGTGGCCGCCGCC
>NZ_JBFUKA010000038.1:0-39393 GCF_056401085.1 Nocardioides sp. P4_G4 | reverse complement strand
GTGCCCGCTCCGGCCCCCGCGCCCGGCATGATCGACGGCATCCCCGCCGCCATCCTGGCCGCGACCGGGCCCGAGGGCCCGCCGCCGCCGAGGCCGCGACGTCCCGTCGGGGCGACCGCCCCGGCCTCGGAGGACACCGGTTCCCTGCACGACACCACCGAGCCCGACCCGGCGTTCATGGAGCGCATCCTCGAGGGCGGCCACACGACCATCCACCCCCCGGCAGTTGCGGAGGCGACGGCGGCAGCAGCGCCCGAGGCCGACGACCACGACGGCGCCACCGTCCACCGACCCGACCCCACGTCCCACCTGCGTCACGGCACCCTCGAGACCGTGCTCGCGGTCAGCTGCCCGCAGGGCCACCTGACGTCGCCGTCGCTCCCCTCGTGCCGGGTGTGCCACCAACGCATCGCGCCCCAGGAGCCCCGACGGGTGACGCGCCCGACGCTCGGCGGGCTGCGACTGCCCACGGGGGAGGTCGTCCCGCTGGACCGTGGCGTCGTGCTCGGCCGCAAGCCCGCCCCGTTGGAGGGCACCAGCGACTGGCCCCACCTGGTGCACCTGCCCTCCGACCACACCTTCGTCTCGCGCATGCACCTGCACATCGAGCTGGACGGCTGGCAGGTCCTCGCCCGCGACCTCGACTCGCGGGGTGGCACCATGCTCACCGTGCCCGGACGCGACCCTGAACGCATGCGCGCCGGCGAGGCCTACGTCCTCGAGCCCGGCACCTCGCTGGACCTCGCGGAGGTCTACGAGGTGCGCTTCGAGTCCGGCCCGGCGGCGGCCACGGTGGGCGAGCGGTGAGCGCGCCGGTCATCCCGGGGTTCCAGTTCATCGAGCACCTCGGCAGCGGTGGGTTCGCCGACGTCTTCCTCTACGAGCAGCAGTGGCCGCGACAGCGCGTCGCCGTCAAGGTCGTGCGCCCCGACGTACCCCTCAACGACCGCGAGAAGCAGCTCTTYACCGCCGAGGCCAACGCGATGGCGAGGCTCGCCGACCATCCCTACATCGTCTCGGTGATCACCGCCGGGGTGACCCAGGACGGTGGCCGCCCCTACCTGGTGATGCGCTACTGCCCGCCGCCCGACCTCGGCATCCGGGTGCGGTCCAACCCGATGCCGGTGGTCGACGCCGTGTCGACGGGGATCAAGCTGGCCAGCGCGATCGAGACCGCGCACCGCTCGGGCATCCTGCACCGGGACATCAAGCCGAGCAACGTGCTCGTGACGACCTACCACGAGCCCGCGCTCACCGACTTCGGCATCGCGGGCCACATGGCCGACATCGAGGGCGAGAGCGACGTCCGGATCTCCTACCCGTGGTCGCCCCCCGAGCTGCTCGACGGCCGGTCCAACGGGTCGGTCGCCTCGGACGTCTACTCCCTCGGGGCCACGATCTGGCACCTCCTGGTGGGCCGCTCGCCGTTCTCGATCCCCTCCGGGGACAACTCCACCCGGGCCCTGAGCGCCCGCATCCTGCACGCCGCTCCCCCGGCCACCCAGCGTCCCGACGTTCCCCCCGCCCTGGACCGGCTCCTCCAGCAGTGCCTGGCCAAGCAGCCCGCGCACCGGCCCCAGAGTGCCCTCGAGCTGGCCCGCAGCCTCCAGCAGATCGAGTCCGCCGCGGGATGGTCGCGCACGGCGGTGGCCGTCGAGGGCGACCGTCCCGACACCTCGGTGCGCACGGTCGCCCCCGAGCCGGAGGAGGACCGGACGGTCATGAAGGCCGTCACCGTCATCTCCGCGTCGGGTCCGCGCCGGATCGCGTCGGCGCAGGCTGACCAGGAGGCCGCTGAGGACGAGCGGCCGCGCGGCGCGGCCGGGATCGTGTGGGCCGTCGCCGGCGTCGTCGCCGTCGCCGCGGCCGTGGGCGCGCTCCTGCTGCAGGGCGGCGAGCGGTCCGACGACCCGGAGGTGCGCACCCCTGCGCCCACGCCGTCGGAGACCACCCCCTCCGACCTGATCCCCCAGGGCCTCGGCTCCGCCCCGTCGGTCACGGGCACCCGGACCGCGGCCGGCGTCGTCTTCCGCTGGCAGACACGCGACGAGCTCGAGCCGGGTGACACCTGGGTGTGGCAGCGCCTCGACTCCGGCGGCGTCCAGCGCACCGAGCGCAACCAGGTGCTCGTCCGCACTCCGGACGAGGTCTGCGTGGAGGTCCGCCTCGTGCGCGGTGGCGACGAGTCGCCCGCCAGCAACGAGTGCGTCCCCGCCGGCTGAGCCGACGGGGACGCCCTTCAGTGGGTGCGGTGGAGCACCGGGGTCAGTCGTCCTCCCAGTCGCGGCGCGGGCCCGTGGCGGCGTCCTGCTCCGGCGAGGACATCCGGCTCGAGGCCCACAGCGAGACCACGGCGGTCACCGCGAGAGTGCCCACGATCACCACCAGCGACAACCAGATCGGGATCTCCGGGGCCCACGAGATGGGCTCGCCGCCGTTGATGAACGGCAGCTCGTTCTCGTGCATGGCGTGCAGGATCAGCTTGACGCCGATGAAGGCCAGCAGGAACGCGAGGCCGTAGGACAGGTAGATCAGGCGCTGCAGCAGGCCGCCGATGAGGAAGTAGAGCTGGCGCAGTCCCATCAGCGCGAAGATGTTGGCCGTGAGCACCAGGTAGGGCTCCTTGGTGATCCCGAAGATCGCCGGGATCGAGTCCAGGGCGAAGAGCAGGTCGGTGGTGCCGAGGGTGATGATCACGATGAAGAGCGGCGTGATGAGGCGCTTGCCGTCCTCGTGCGTGAAGATGCTCCGGCCGTGCCACTCCTTGGTGGCGGGGAAGCGCTTCTCCACCCACGCGACGAGGCGGTTCTCCTCGAACTCGTCGTCCTCGTCCTCCGCGCCCTCCTTGGCCAGCTTGACGGCCGTGTAGATCAGGAAGAGGCCGAAGAGGTAGAACACCCAGCTGAAGTTGTTGATGGCTGCAGCGCCGACGAAGATGAAGATCGCGCGCATCACGAGCGCCATCACGATGCCCACCATCAGCGCGTACTGCTGCAGCTCCCGCGGCACCGCGAACTTGCTCATGATGATGATGAAGATGAACAGGTTGTCGATCGACAGCGAGTACTCGACCAGCCAGCCGGAGTAGAACTCCAGCGCATACGTGCCGCCCGCGGCGTACCAGACGCCCAGGCCGAACAGCAGCGCGAGGCCGACGTAGATCGACAGGTAGGTCGCGCACTCCTTCATGCTCGGCTCGTGCGGGCGACGACCGACGACGGCCAGGTCGAAGGTGAAGATGACGACGGTCACCGCGAAGGTGGCGATCCAGACCCAGGTGGGTACGTCCACGAGGTTGCTCCTCAGGAGGGGTTGGGGGGTGTACGGCACCGGCACCGCGCCGGGCGGTCAAGCCGGAGGTCTCTTCCGCTCCGCGGCCGTGGGCCGCAGGGGCCGATGGCACCGGGAGCGAGGAAGTACTCGCGCCGTACTGACGACACCACCGCGGGGGAATACTCCCCTCCTGGTGGGCACAGTCTGTCACGCACGGACTGCCCCGGTCGAACCGTCCGCTCAGCGGCCGCCGTACGGCGCGCCGAGCGCGGCGAGGCGCGCAGCGCCTCCGTCCACGGCCGTGAGGACCCAGGCACCGGTCGGGGTGAGGGTGAAGGTGTGCTCGAAGTGGGCCGCCATGGAGCCGTCGCTCGTGGCGACCGTCCACTCGTCCTCGAGGAGGTCGGTCTCCTTGCTCCCCAGCGTCACCATCGGCTCCACCGCCAGCGCGAGACCCTCGACGAGGGTGGGCCCCTTGCCGCGCTTGCCGTAGTTGGGGACGTTGGGGGCCATGTGCATCTCGGTGCCGATGCCGTGGCCGGTGTAGTCCTCGAGGATGCCGTAGCGGCCCTCGCCCCGGACGTAGTGCTCGATGGCGTGGCCGATGTCGCTCACCCGGCCGCCGAGGTGGGCGGCCGTGAGGCCCCGCCACAGTGCCTCCTCCGTGACCCGGAGCAGCTCCAGGGTCTCGGGGACGACCTCGCCGACGGGCACGGTGATCGCGGCGTCGCCGTGCCAGCCCTCGACGATGGCCCCGCAGTCGATCGAGACCACGTCGCCGTCGCGCAGGACGCGGTCGCCCGGGATGCCGTGCACGACCTCGTCGTTGACCGAGGCGCAGATGGTCGCCGGGAAGGGCGGGTGGCTGTAGCCCTTGAACGACGGGATGCCGCCGTGGTCCCGGATGTGGGTCTCGGCGAGGCGGTCGAGCTCACCCGTGGTCACACCCGGAGCGGCCGCGTCGCGCAGCAGGTCGAGGGTGCGACCGACGAGCAGTCCGCTCACCCGCATCTTCTCGATCTGGGCCGGTGTCTTGATCTCCAGGCCGCGGTTGGCGAACACCACAGGCCCCGGGGTCAGCTCTGGGGTACGACGTCGAGCGCGTCGAAGATGCGGTGGGTGACCTCGTCGACCTCGCCGAGGCCGTCGACCTCGATCAGGAGTCCGCGGTCGCGGTAGACCTCGATGAGCGGGGCCGTCTCCTCGCCGTAGATCTCCTGCCGGCGACGGATGACCTCAGCGGTGTCGTCGGCACGACCCTCGGTCTCGGCGCGCTGGAGGAGCCGCTGCACGACCTCCTCCCGGTCGACCGTCAGCACCACGACCGCGTCGAGGGCGTGACCGGTGTGCTTGATCATCCCGTCGAGCTCCTCGACCTGCGCGAGCGTGCGCGGGTAGCCGTCCAGCATGAAGCCGGGGTCGGCGTCGGGCTCGTCGATGCGGTTGCGCACCATGAGGTTGGTGACTTCGTCGGGGACGTATTCCCCCGCGTCCATGTACCGCTTGGCCTTGACACCGAGCTCGGTTCCCCGCGAGACGTTGGCGCGGAAGATGTCACCGGTGGAGATCGCAGGGATCCCGAAGTGCTCGGCGATGAACTTGGCCTGGGTGCCCTTGCCGGCGCCGGGGGGCCCCATGATGATCAGCCTCATTAACGCAGGAACCCTTCGTAGTTGCGCTGCTGGAGCTGGCTCTCGATCTGCTTCACCGTGTCCAGCGCGACACCCACCATGATGAGGATCGAGGTGCCGCCGAACGGGAAGTTCTGGTTCGCGTTGATCAGCGCGAAGGCGATCAGGGGCACCAACGCGAGGGTGCCGAGGTAGAGCGCTCCGGGGAACGTGATGCGGGACAGGACGTAGGACAGGTAGTCCTCGGTCGGCTTGCCCGCCCGGATCCCGGGGATGAAGCCGCCGTACTTCTTCATGTTGTCCGCGACCTCCGTGGGGTTGAAGGTGATCGAGACGTAGAAGTAGGTGAAGAAGATGATCAGGCAGAAGTAGACCGCCATGTAGAGCGGGTGGTCACCGCCCACGAGGTAGCGGTTGATCCAGGAGATGACCGGCGACGAGCTGGTCTGGTTGAACTGCACGGCCATCGCGGGCAGGTAGAGCAGCGAGGACGCGAAGATCACCGGGATGATGCCGGCCTGGTTGACCTTGAGCGGGATGTACGTCGAGGACCCGCCGAACATCTTGCGACCCACCATCCGCCGGGCGTACTGCACGGGGATGCGGCGCTGTGCCTGCTCGATGAAGATGACGGCCGCGACCAGCACCAGCCCGATGACCATCACCAGGCCGAAGACCCACCAGCCCTGGGACTGCTGGACCTGCCAGAGGGAGCCCGGGAAGGTGGCGACGACCTGGGTGAAGATCAGGATCGACATGCCGTTGCCGATGCCGCGGTCGGTGATGAGCTCACCAAGCCACATGATGACGGCCGTGCCGGCGGTCATGGTGAGCACCATGGTCAGGAAGGTCGCGGTCCCGTCGCTGTGCAGCAGCTCGCGGTTGCACCCCTGGAGCAGGTTGCCCGAGCGCGCCAGCGCGACGATGCCGGTCGCCTGCAGCAGCGCGAGGCCCAGCGTCAGGTAGCGGGTGTACTGGGTGATCTTCGTCTGGCCCGCCTGGCCCTCCTTCTTCAGCGCCTCGAGCCGCGGGATGACCACGACGAGCAGCTGCAGGATGATGCTGGCGGTGATGTAGGGCATGATCCCCAGCGCGAAGATCGTCAGCTGGAGCAGTGCGCCACCCGAGAACAGGTTGACGAGCTGGTAGAGGCCGTTGGACTCGACGTCACTGAGACACGCCTGGACGTTGGCGACGTTGACGCCCGGCGTGGGGACCTGGGAGCCGAGCCGGAAGATCGTGACGATCAGCAGGACGAACAGCAGCTTGCGCCGCAGGTCCGGCGTGCGGAAAGCGTTGGCGAACGCGCCTAGCACAGGATCGGCCTTTCGGTTACTGGTGCCGTGACAGGGTCTGTTCCCCGTCGCGGCGGACAAGGCCTCCACACACCTGCGTGGAGGCCCGGGGAAGCCTAACAGTCGCCTGTCGAAGTCATGCCCCGGTGAACGATGAGGCCCGGCCCGACAGTTCCCACTGCCAGGCCGGGCCTGTGTACGTCATGCGTGAGGGATGGACCTCAGAGCACCGTGGTGGTGCCGCCGGCGGCCTCGATCTTCTCCTTGGCGGAGCCCGAGAACGCATCGGCGGAGACCTGCACGGCCACCGAGATGTCGCCCTGGCCGAGCACCTTGACGGGCTGGCCCTTGCGGACCGCGCCCTTGGTGACCAGGTCCTCGACCGAGACGGCGCCACCCTGGGGGAAGAGCTCGTTCAGCTTGTCGAGGTTGACGACCTGGAACTCCACCTTGAACGGGTTCTTGAACCCCTTCAGCTTGGGGAGCCGCATGTGGATCGGCATCTGGCCACCCTCGAACGCGACGGGGACCTGGTACCGGGCCTTGGTGCCCTTGGTACCGCGACCCGACGTCTTGCCCTTGGAGCCCTCACCGCGACCCACGCGGGTCTTGGCGGTCTTGGAGCCGGGAGCCGGCCGGAGGTGGTGCAGCTTGAGCGTCATCAGTCGACCTCCTCGACCGTCACGAGGTGACGGACTGTGTTGACCATGCCCCGGATCTCCGGGCGGTCTTCCTTGACGACCACGTCGCCGATCCGCTTGAGACCGAGCGACCGCAGGGTCTCGCGCTGGTTGGCCTTGAGACCGACCAGTCCGCGCTTCTGCTGGACCTTGAGCTGTGCCATCAGGAGGACACCCCCGAAGCGGCCGCCGCAGCGGCCTCCTCGCGACCGGCCTCACGGGCCTTCAGGATCGCAGCCGGGGTGACGTCCTCGACCCGCTTGCCGCGGCGAGCCGCCACGGCCTCGGGCTCCTCCAGCATGCGCAGCGCCTCGACGGTCGCGTGCACGATGTTGATCTGGTTCGACGAGCCGAGCGACTTGCTCAGCACGTCGTGGATGCCGGCGCACTCGAGCACGGCGCGCACCGGGCCACCGGCGATGACGCCGGTACCGGGGGACGCCGGGCGCAGCAGGACGACGCCCGCTGCCTTCTCGCCCTGGACCGGGTGCGGGATGGTGCCCTGGATGCGGGGGACCTTGAAGAAGTGCTTCTTGGCCTCCTCGACACCCTTGGCGATCGCCGCGGGAACTTCCTTTGCCTTGCCGTAGCCGACGCCGACCAGACCATCGCCGTCACCCACGATCACGAGGGCGGTGAAGCTGAAGCGACGACCACCCTTCACGACCTTGGCGACTCGGTTGATCGCAACGACGCGCTCGATGTAGGCGGTCTTCTCAGCACCCTGGCCCCGACCATTGTCGCGTCCGCGACGGTCGTTGCCCTGGCGCTCGCCACCACGCTGTCCGCGCTGGGCTCCGCTCATGAGATTCTCCTCTTTCGAAAAACTGGTTCGACGGCGATCAGAACGACAGTCCGCCCTCACGGGCGGCGTCTGCGAGGGCCGCGATGCGACCGTGGTACTTGTTGCCGGCGCGGTCGAAGACGACTGCGGCGACACCCTGGGCCTTGGCACGCTCGGCAACCAGCTCGCCGACCTTCTTGGCCTTGGCGGTCTTGTCACCCTGAGCGGCGCGCACGTCGGCCTCCATGGTGGAGGCGTAGGCGAGCGTCGCACCCTGCAGGTCGTCGACGACCTGCACCGTGAGGTGCTTGGCCGACTTGGTGACGACGAGGCGCGGGCGCTCCGCGGTGCCGGAGACGCGCTTGCGGCCCCGGACCTGACGACGCAGGCGCGACTTGACGCGTGCAGCCGTGTGCTTGTTGTTGGACAGTGAGATCGCCATGGTTACTTACCGGCCTTTCCGACCTTGCGGCGGATGTGCTCGCCGGAGTAGCGAACGCCCTTGCCCTTGTAGGGCTCCGGCTTCCGCAGCTTGCGGATCTTGGCCGCGACCTCGCCGACGAGCTGCTTGTCGATGCCGACGACGCCGAGCTTGGTCGGGCCCTCGGTGGTGAACGTGATGCCCTCGGGGGCGTCGAACACGATCGGGTGGCTGTAGCCGAGCTGGAACTCGAGCTGCGTGGGGCCCTTGGGCAGCACGCGGTAACCCACGCCCACGATCTCGAGCTTCTTCTCGTAGCCATCGGTCACACCAACGACCATGTTGTGGATCAGGGTGCGGGTCAGACCGTGGAGCGAACGGCTCTCACGCTCGTCGTTGGGTCGGGTCACCTGGAGGACGCCGTCCTCGTTGGCCACCGTGATGGGCTGGGCCACGGTGTGGCTCAGGGTGCCCTTGGGGCCCTTGACGGTCACCAGCGCGTCGTCGATTGCGACGTCGACACCGGACGGGACCGTGATGGGGAGCTTGCCAATGCGCGACATGCTTCTCTATCTCCTTCTTGGTCTCAGAGGTCCGGGGTCACCAGACGTAGGCGAGGACTTCGCCGCCCACGCCCTTCTGGTTCGCCTGACGGTCGGTGAGCAGGCCCTGGCTGGTCGAGATGATCGCGACGCCGAGTCCGCCGAGCACCTTGGGAAGACCCGTGTGCTTGGCGTAGACCCGCAGACCGGGCTTGCTGATGCGGCGCACGCCAGCGATGGAACGCTCGCGGTTGCGGCCGTACTTCAGGGTGACGGTCAGCGTCTTGCCGACCTCGCCCTCGGAAGGCTCCTTGACGTCGAACGACGTGATGTAGCCCTCCTGCTGGAGGATCTCGGCGAGGCCGGCCTTCATCTTGCTGTAAGGCATCGACACCTCGTCGTGGAACGCCTGGTTGGCGTTGCGCAGACGCGTGAGCATGTCTGCGATCGGGTCAGTCATCGTCATGGCCGTGAGGCCCTTTCTCCACCGTGGTTTCGCGTCTGCATCTCAGACGCGACCTGCAGCGATCGTTTTAGAAGGGGTGAGGAAGGAGGACAGGTCACCAGGAGGACTTGGTCACGCCGGGCAGCTCGCCCCGGTGCGCCATCTCCCGCAGGCAGATGCGGCAGAGCCCGAACTTGCGGTAGACCGCCTTCGGACGGCCGCAGCGCTGGCAGCGGGTGTAGCCGCGCACCGCGAACTTGGGCTTGCGGGCGGCCTTGACCTTGAGCGCAGTCTTCGCCATGTCAGTTCTCCTTGAACGGGAAGCCGAGCTGCTTGAGCAGCGCGCGACCCTCGTCGTCGGTGGTCGCGGTGGTCACGACGGTGATGTCCATGCCTCGCGACCGGTCGATCTTGTCCTGGTCGATCTCGTGGAACATGACCTGCTCGGTCAGACCGAAGGTGTAGTTGCCGCGGCCGTCGAACTGCTTGGGCGAGAGCCCACGGAAATCGCGGATGCGGGGCAGCGCCAGCGAGAGCAGGCGGTCGAGGAACTCCCACATGCGGTCGCCGCGCAGCGTGACGTGCGCACCGATCGGCATGCCCTCGCGCAGCTTGAACTGCGCGATGGACTTGCGGGCCTTGGTCACCGACGGCTTCTGACCGGTGATCGCGGTGAGGTCGCGGATCGCGCCCTCGATCAGCTTGGAGTCGCGAGCAGCCTCGCCGACACCCATGTTGACCACGATCTTGGTCAGGCCGGGGACCTGCATGACGTTCTTGATGTCGAACTCGGACTGCAGCGCGGGGATGATCTCCTCGCGGTAGCGGGTCTTGAGACGCGGGGTGACCTTCTCGGTGGTCTCGGTCATCTCAGATCTCCTTCCCGGTCTTGCGCGAGATGCGCACGGAGCGCTCCGCGGAGTACGTCGAGCCGTCCGGACGACGCTTGGTGACCTCGTCGCGACGGAAGCCGACGCGGGTGACGTCGTCACCCTCGACCAGCATCACGTTGCTGACGTGGATCGGCGCCTCGGCGGTGATGATGCCGCCGGTGTTGCCGCCCTGGACCGCCTTGGTGTGGCGCTTGACGCGGTTGACACCCTCGACGACCACCCGCTGCTCCTCACGGAGCACCGTGATGACCTTGCCCTGGGCACCCTTGTCCTTGCCGGCGATGACCTTGACGGTGTCGCCCTTCTTGATGTTCATGCTGTTCTTACCCATCTCTCACAACACCTCCGGGGCGAGCGAGATGATCTTCATGAAGCGCTTCTCGCGCAGCTCGCGACCGACGGGGCCGAAGATGCGGGTACCGCGGGGCTCTCCGTCGTTCTTGAGGATGACGGCAGCGTTCTCGTCGAAGCGGATGTAGGAACCGTCGGCACGACGGCGCTCCTTGACGGTGCGCACGATGACGGCCTTGACGACGTCGCCCTTCTTGACGTTGCCACCGGGGATCGCGTCCTTGACGGTGGCGACGATGACGTCACCGATGCCGGCGTAGCGACGGCCCGAGCCACCGAGAACACGGATGCACAGGATCTCCTTCGCACCGGTGTTGTCGGCGACCTTGAGTCGCGACTCCTGCTGGATCATTGATTTCTCCTGGTTGTCGAGCTGGTTCTCGCCCCTCAGCGGGGAGCGAGCCTGGCCGAACTGATGTGTGGACGTTGAGCTGGAGGCCCGTCGGCCCGGGGGCCGGTGGGTCTCAGGTCACTTGGCCTTCTCGAGGACCTCGACCAGGCGCCAGCGCTTCGTGGCCGACAGCGGACGGGTCTCCATGATCAGGACCCGGTCGCCGATGCCGCACTGGTTCTCCTCGTCGTGGGCCTTGAGGCGCGAGGTCTTGCGCAGGACCTTGCCGTAGAGGGCGTGCTTCACACGGTCCTCGACGGTGACCACGATGGTCTTGTCCATCTTGTCGCTCACAACCAGGCCCTCGCGGACCTTGCGCGAGTTGCGCGGGGTGCTCTCGGTGGTCTCGCTCATGCGCTTGCCTCTTCAGTGCTCGTGCCCGGGGTGGCGCGGATGCCGAGCTCACGCTCGCGCACCACGGTGTAGATCCGGGCGATGTCCTTCTTGACCGTGCGGAGTCGGCCGTGGCTCTCGAGCTGGCCGGTGGCCGCCTGGAAGCGGAGGTTGAACAGCTCCTCCTTGGCCTCCCGCAGCTTGTCCTCGAGATCGACGGGGTTGAGCTCGTCGAGCTCGTGGGCGTTCAGCTTGCTTGTTGCCATCAGAATTCACCTGCCTCGCGGGAGACGAACCGGCACTTCATCGGGAGCTTGTGCATCGCGCGGCGCATGGCCTCGCGAGCAGTGCCCTCGTCGACACCGGAAAGTTCGAACATGACGCGGCCGGGCTTGACGTTGGCAACCCACCACTCGGGGGAACCCTTACCGGAACCCATGCGGGTCTCGGCAGGCTTCTTGGTCAGCGGACGGTCGGGGTAGATGTTGATCCACACCTTGCCGCCACGCTTGATGTGACGGGTCATGGCGATACGAGCCGACTCGATCTGTCGGTTCGTGACGTAGTGACCCTCGACCGCCTGGATGCCGAAGTCGCCGAAGGCGAGCTTCGTGCCACCCTTGGCCGCACCGGTCCGCTTGGGGTGGTGCTGCTTGCGGTGCTTGACACGACGGGGCATCAGCATGGTGGTCAGCTCTCCTGTCCGGTGGGAGCGGCCTCGCCGGCGCCCGCGGTCGCCTCGGCCGGAGCCTCGGTCGCGGGAGCGTCGGTGCGGTCGCCACGGGTGGGACGGTCGGCGCGCGAGCCACGGCTCGGACGCTCGCCGCCACGGGCGGGACGGTTGCTGCCGCCACGACCCGGCGCACCGGCGCGGGCAGCAGCCTGCGCCTGGCGCTCGGCCCGGGTGCCGGCGACCTCGCCCTTGTAGATCCAGACCTTCACGCCGATGCGGCCGAAGGTGGTCTTGGCCTCGTAGAAGCCGTAGTCGATGTCGGCACGCAGCGTGTGCAGCGGGACGCGGCCCTCGCGGTAGAACTCGGTGCGCGACATCTCGGCGCCGTTGAGACGACCCGAGCACTGGATCCGGATGCCCTTGGCACCGGAGCGCATCGAGGTCTGCATGGCCTTGCGCATGGCACGACGGAACTGCACGCGACCGGCGAGCTGCTCGGCAACTCCCTGGGCGACGAGCTGGGCGTCGATCTCGGGCTGCTTGACCTCGAGGATGTTGAGCTGCACCTGCTTGCCGGTGAGCTTCTCGAGCTCGCCGCGGATGCGGTCGGCCTCGGCGCCACGGCGACCGATGACGATGCCGGGACGCGCGGTGTGGATGTCGACCCGCACGCGGTCACGGGTGCGCTCGATCTCCACCTTCGAGATGCCGGCCYGCTCCATGCCCTTGGAGAGCAGCTTGCGGATCGCGACGTCCTCGCCGACGTACGACTTGTAGAGCTTGTCGGCGTACCAACGGCTCTTGTGGTCGGTCGAGATGCCGAGACGGAACCCGTTCGGGTTGATCTTCTGGCCCATCAGGCACCCCTTCCATTCTTCTTCACGGACTTGGCAGCGACGACCTCGGCCGGCTGCACCGCGAGAGTGATGTGGCTGGTGCGCTTGTTGATGCGGGTCGCTCGACCCTGCGCACGCGGACGCCAGCGCTTCATCGTCGGACCCTCGTCGACCATCGCGACCGAGACGACCAGGTCGTCGGTGGCGAGGCCCTCGGTGGTGCCGGCGTTGGCGACGGCGCTCTCCAGCACCTTGTAGACGGTCTCGGAGGCGGCCTGCGGCGCGAACTGCAGCAGGGCCAGGGCCTCGTCAACGGGAAGACCGCGGACCATGTCGACGACACGGCGAGCCTTCATGGGGGTGATGCGCACGTAGCGGGCGGCCGCGTAGGCACCCGGCTGGTCACCCAGCAGGGTCTCGCGGCGGGCGCTCGTGCGCCTGCGCTCGGTGACACTCATCGACGCTTCCCCTTCCGGTCTTCCTTGACGTGACCCTTGTAGGTGCGGGTCGGTGCGAACTCACCGAGCTTGTGACCGACCATCGAGTCGGTGACGAACACGGGAACGTGCTTGCGACCGTCGTGCACGGCGATGGTGTGGCCGATCATGTCGGGCACGATCATCGACCGGCGCGACCAGGTCTTGATGACGTTGTGGCTGCCCTTCTCGTTCTCGGCGTCCACCTTCTTCTGAAGGTGGTCGTCGATGAAGGGGCCCTTCTTCAGGCTGCGAGGCATGTCGGTTACTTCCTACCCTTGCCGGACTTGCGACGACGAATGATCTGGGAGTCGGACGCCTTGCGCTTGCGCGTGCGGCCCTCCGGCTGTCCCCAGGGCGACACCGGGTGGCGACCACCGGACGTCTTGCCCTCACCACCACCGTGCGGGTGGTCGACCGGGTTCATGACGACACCACGGACGGTCGGGCGCTTGCCCTTCCAGCGCATGCGGCCGGCCTTGCCCCAGTTGATGTTCGACTGCTCGGCGTTGCCGACCTCGCCCACCGTGGCGCGGCAGCGCACGTCGACGTACCGCATCTCGCCCGAAGGCATGCGGAGCGTGGCGCGGCTGCCCTCACGGGCGACGAGCTGGGCGGAGTTGCCGGCCGAGCGGGCGATCTTCGCACCGCCGCCGGGACGCAGCTCCACACAGTGGATCGTCGTACCGACGGGGATGTTGCGCAGCGGCAGGTTGTTGCCCGGCTTGATGTCGGCGTTGGGGCCCGACTCGACCGCGGTGCCCTGCGTCAGGTCCTTCGGCGCCACGATGTAGCGCTTCTCGCCGTCGGCGTAGTGCAGCAGCGCGATGCGCGCGGTGCGGTTGGGGTCGTACTCGATGTGAGCGACCTTGGCCGGCACGCCGTCCTTGTCATAGCGACGGAAGTCGATGATGCGGTAGGCCCGCTTGTGACCGCCACCCTGGTGCCGGGTGGTGATCCGGCCCTGGTTGTTGCGGCCGCCCTTCTTGGGCAGCGGACGCGTCAGCGACTTCTCCGGCGTGGTCCGGGTGATCTCGACGAAGTCGGCCACCGAGGAGCCGCGACGGCCCGGGGTGGTCGGCTTGTACTTGCGGATTGCCATGTGTGATCAGTCCTATTCCGGCGGTCAGCCGACCTGGCCGAAGATGTCGATGCGGTGACCCTCAGCCAGGCTGACGATGGCGCGCTTGGTGTTGGCGCGCTTGCCGAGCCCGGTGCGGGTGCGGCGGGTCTTGCCCTGGCGGTTGATCGTGTTGACCGAGGTCACCTTGACGTTGAAGACCTTCTCGACCGCGATCTTGATCTCGGTCTTGTTGGCGTCCGGACGGACGATGAAGGTGTACTTGTTGGCGTCGAGGAGCCCGTAGCTCTTCTCGGAGACGACCGGCGCGATCAGGATGTCGCGGTGGTCCTTGTGCAGGGTGCTCACTTGTCGTCCTCCTGGGCCTGGGAGCTGCTCGCGGTGCCGTTCACGAAGGCGTCGTAGGCGCCCTGCGTGAAGACCACGTCGTCGGAAGCCAGCACGTCGTAGGTGTTGAGCTGGTCGACGGCGACGATGTGCACCTGCTGCGCGTTGCGCAGCGAGAGCCAGGTCAGCGCGTCGGAGCGCTCGAGCACCACGAGGAAGCGCACCCGGTCGCTGAGCGTGGCCAGCGAGGTGAGGGCGAGCTTGGTCGACGGCTTGTCACCGGAGACCAGGCCGTCCACGACGTGGATGCGACCGTTGCGGGCCCGGTCCGAGAGGGCACCGCGCAGGGCGGCGGCCTTCATCTTCTTGGGCGTGCGCTGGTCGTAGTCGCGCGGCTTGGGGCCGTGCACGACGCCACCACCGGCGAACTGGGGAGCGCGGGTCGAGCCCTGACGGGCGCGGCCGGTGCCCTTCTGCTTGTAGGGCTTGCGGCCACCACCGCGCACCTCCCCACGACGCTTGGTGCTGTGGGTGCCCTGGCGGGCCGCAGCCTGCTGGGCCACCACAACCTGGTGGATCAGGGGGACGTTGATCTCGACGCCGAAGATGTCGGCGGGGAAGTCAACCTTGACGGTCTTGACAGCCATGCTCAGGCCTCCTGCGTCTGCTTGGCAGCCGAGCGGATGACCACGAGGCCGCCGCGGGGGCCGGGAACGGCACCCTTCAGCAGGATCAGGCCCTTCTCGGCGTCGACGGCGTGGACCGTGACGTTCTGGGTCGTGACGGTGTCATTACCCATGCGCCCCGACATGCGCGTGCCCTTGAAGACACGACCCGGCGTGGCGCAGGCACCGATCGAGCCCGGCTTGCGGTGGTTGCGGTGGGCACCGTGGGAGGCACCGACACCGGAGAAGCCGTGACGCTTCATGGTTCCGGCGAAGCCCTTGCCCTTGCTGGTGCCGGTCACGTCGATCTCGTCGCCGGCCGCGAAGAGCTCGGGAGAGAGCTCCTGGCCCACGGAGTACGACGCGGCGTCGGCGGTGCGGATCTCCACGACGTGACGACGCGGGGTCACCCCGGCCTTGCCGAAGTGGCCGGCCTCAGGCTTGTTGACCTTGCGGGCCTCGATCTCGCCGAACGAGACCTGGATGGCGTTGTAGCCATCCACCTCGGGCGAGCGGACCTGGGTCACGACGTTGGTCGCCGCAGCGATCACGGTCACGGGGACGACGATGTTGTTCTCGTCCCAGAGCTGGGTCATGCCGAGCTTGGTGCCCAGCAGTCCCTTGACATTGCGTTCAAAAGTTCCGGTCATCGCAGATACCTCAGAGCTTGATCTCGATGTCGACACCGGCAGGCAGGTCGAGGCGCATGAGCGAGTCGACAGTCTTCGGCGTGGGGTCGATGATGTCGATGAGGCGCTTGTGGGTGCGCATCTCGAAGTGCTCGCGCGAGTCCTTGTACTTGTGCGGCGAGCGGATGACGCAGAACACGTTCTTCTCGGTCGGCAGCGGCACCGGGCCGGCGACCTTCGCACCCGTGCGGGTGACGGTGTCCACGATCTTGCGCGCCGAGGTGTCGATCACCTCGTGGTCATAGGCCTTGAGCCTGATGCGGATCTTCTGTCCCGCCATAGGTCTCTCTCGTCCTTATCGATCT
The DNA here is from genome assembly GCF_056401085.1 of Nocardioides sp. P4_G4. Lineage (NCBI taxonomy): Bacteria > Bacillati > Actinomycetota > Actinomycetes > Propionibacteriales > Nocardioidaceae > Nocardioides > Nocardioides sp. P4_G4. The sequence goes on along the minus strand of NZ_JBFUKA010000038.1, from coordinate 23,302 downwards.
CGTACCCCCGCCAGGGAGGTACCGCGTTCGGTCCTGTTTTCACGACACGGCCTCGTCGGGTGAGGCCGCACCGCCTGTCTCTCCACCACCCCTCCGCCGACCCCCGCGGTCGGGCGTGTCGCCTATCTTTCGGGCGACACGAGACGCGAGTCTCGATGGTGTTGCGGGTGGCACCCGACCGGTTCGTCGGGCTCATCGCGTCCCCTCCAGATGACCGAGCCGGTGCGGCGCACGCAGAGCACTGAGGTCGATCCGGGAGACGCGATTCAGTGATCAATGTGGTGCCGCATCCGCGCAGCTGGTCTGGTGGGACCCGTCGGAGCAACCTGGATATCTTGGCAGAGATCCGCAGGTGCGCCAAATCGGACCGACGCCGGGCTCCGGAGAGCACTCGAGGACCGTACGCCGGACGGCGCGCACCGGGACCTGACAGGATTGGGCCACTCACGAGACGGGGGTCCGATGACCGAGCAGTTCCCGCCGCCCGGGTCCTCCCGGCCGCAGCCGCCACCGGCGGGCAGCGCTCCGTCGTCCCCCCACCCGTCGTGGTCGCCGGCCCCGCCGCCGGGGATGCTCGGGGCCGCCCACAAGCCCGGCGCGGTGCCACTGCGTCCGCTGTCGCTGTCGGACATGTACGACGCGGCCTTCCGCATCATCCGCTTCAACCCCACGGCCACCGTCGGTTCCGCCGTCCTGGTCGCGGCCGTGGCGATGGCGATCCCGGTCGTCGTGACGGCGTTCCTCACCCTGGCCCTCGATCTCTCGCTGACGGTCGACGACACGGGCGACGTGGCTGGCGACGTCTCGGGCCTCGTCGGCTCGATCGGGTCCCTGGGGCTGGGGTCGGTGCTCCAGACCATCGGGCTGATCCTGGTCGGCGGCATGATCGCGCACGTGGTGGCCGCCGCCGCGATCGGCCGCCGGCTCACCCTCGAGCAGGCCTGGACGGCCACGCGCGGCAAGCGCTGGCGGCTCGTGGGGCTGACGGTCACCCTCGGGCTGGCGCTGGTGCTGCTCTTCGTGCTCTACGCGCTGACCTGGCTCCCGGTCGTGCTGGCCGCGGACGGGTGGGAGGGGCCGGTCGTCTACGGCCTCGTCAGTGTCCCGCTCTTCCTGTCGTTCCTCGTGTGGTTCTGGGTGCGCCTCTACTACCTCCCGGTGCCCGCCCTGATGCTCGAGCCGGTCGGGGTCTTCGGGGCCATCGGTCGCGGCTACCGGTTGACCCGGGGCGCGTTCTGGCGCACCTTCGGCATCGCCCTGCTCACGGTGGTCGTCGCACAGGCAGCCGGGGCGGTGCTGGCCATCCCGTTCGGCTTCCTCGCCCAGGGGGCGCTGCTGGGGGGCCTGCCCAGCGAGTCTGGCGTGCTCGTCGTGATCGTCGGCCAGGCGATCGCCTCGGTGGTGACCGCCGCCTTCGTGGCCCCCTTCACGACGGCCGTGACGGCCCTGCAGTACCTCGACCTGCGGATGCGCACGGAGGGCCACGACATCACCCTCATGCAGCAGGCCGRGATCCTCGGCACGTGATCCGGCGGTTGCTCACGGAGCCGCCCCTCGTCCCCGCTCCGGACGAGGGGCGATCGCTGCTGCGCCGTGAGCTGCTGCGCCCCGACTACCGCGAGGACGACGTCCTGGGACGGCTGCTGGCGGAGCTGCGGCGCGCGATCCTCCGCACGCTCGACGCCGCCTCGTCGGCACCGCCGCTCACCACCTTCTTCGCGATGCTCGTGGGTCTGGGGCTGGTCCTGGTCCTGCTCTGGCTGGTGACGCGCACCCGGGCCACCCGCGCCGTCCAGCAGGCCACGACGCCCGCGGTCCCGGACGGGACGCTCACGGCGGACGAGTGGCGCTCGCGGGCCGAGTCGGCCTGCTCCGCCGGGGACCACGGCACGGCGCTGGTCGACGGCTTCCGGGCGCTGGCCGTGCGCCAGGTGGAGCTCGGTCTGCTCGACGACGCCCCGGGAGCCACCGCGCACGAGCTGGGCCTGGCGCTGCGGGCACTGCACCCCGGCCGCGAGGAGCAGGTGGACGAGGGCGCCCGGCTCTTCGACCTGGTGCTGTACGGCGACCGGTCGGCCACCGCCGAGCAGGCCCGGTCGGTGCTGGCGCTCGACGACGAGCTGGCGCGTGCCCGGTGAGGCGCTGGTGGCAGCGGCACCGCGCGGGCGCGCTCATCGGCGCCGGCACCCTGGTCACCCTGCTGGTGGCGGTGCTGCTCGGCAGCGGCGCCCGCACGACAGGAACCCACGACCCCGACAACCCCGAGGGCACCGGGGCGCAGGCGGTGGCCCGGGTGCTCGCCGACCAGGGCGTGGAGGTCGAGGTGGTCCGCTCGGCCGCCGCCCTCGAGGACACGCCCGTCGACGGCGGCACCACGGTGCTCGTCACCTCCCCCGACAACCTCGGGCGCAGCACGGCCCGGCGGCTGCTGGCGCACGCGGCCGCAGCCACCGTCGTGGTCGCCGACCCAGGGCCCGGAGCGGTCGACGCGCTGGGGATCGACGTGGACGGCTCGACCACCGTCCCGGGCGGCCCCCGTGCGGCCGCCTGCACCGACGCCGGGCTCGACGTCCTGCGCGGCCTCGCCGTGGACGTGGACCGGGCGACCGCGTGGCCCACCACCGCCGGCTGCTTCGGCGGCCCGGGCGGCTGGTGGCTCGCCTCGGCGGACGACGGGCTGCTGCTCCTCGGCGCGCCCGGCGTCCTGGAGAACGAGCAGGTCCTGCGGGCCGACAACGCCACCGTCGCGCTGCGGCTCCTGGGCCAGCAGGACCGGCTGGTCTGGTACGTCCCTGACCTGGCCGACCTCGGTGCGGACGACGGCGTGAGCCTGCGCAGCCTGCTTCCTCCGTGGCTGCTGCCGGCCGTCTGGCTGACCGGCCTGACCATGGTGGCGGTGGCCTGGTGGCGCGGCCGACGCCTCGGTCCGCTCGCCACCGAGCCCCTCCCGGTGACCGTCCGGGCCCTCGAGACCACCCATGCGCGGGGTCGGCTCTACCGGGACGCTGGCGACCGGGAGCACGCCGTACGGGCGCTTCGGCAGCGCAGCCGGTCGGCGGCCGCCGACCACCTCCGGCTGCCCGTCCACGACACGGACACGCTGGTGCGCGACGTGGCACGTGCCCTGGGCCGCCGCACCGACGAGGTGGCCGCCCTGCTCGACGACACAGCTCCCCCACCCCGCACCGACGACGAACTCATCCACCTGGCCGGCTCGCTGGCCGAGCTCGACAGAGAGGTACGTGCCACATGACCGCAGCACCCATCGGACCCACGGGGGCCGAGGAGGCCCGCGCCCGGCTGGCCGCCGTCCGCAGCGAGGTGGCCAAGGCGGTCGTCGGCCAGGACGCGGCCGTGTCGGGGCTGCTCGTCGCACTGCTGTGCGGCGGGCACGTGCTGCTGGAAGGCGTGCCCGGGGTGGCCAAGACACTGCTGGTGCGCACCCTGGCCGCGGCCCTCGACGTCGGCACGAAACGGGTCCAGTTCACTCCCGACCTGATGCCCGGCGACATCACCGGGTCGATGGTCATCGAGGGACGCGCCGGGGAGCTCGCGTTCCGCGAGGGTCCGCTGTTCACCCACCTGCTGCTGGCCGACGAGATCAATCGGACGCCCCCCAAGACGCAGTCCGCCCTGCTCGAGGCCATGGAGGAGGGCCAGGTCTCCGTGGACGGCGTGTCCCGGCCCCTGCCCTCGCCCTTCCTCGTCGCCGCCACCCAGAACCCGGTCGAGTACGAGGGCACCTACCCCCTGCCCGAGGCGCAGCTGGACCGCTTCCTGCTCAAGCTGGTGCTGCCGATCCCCGACCGGGAAGCCGAGCTGGAGATCCTGCGCCGCCACGCCGCCGGCTTCGACCCCCGCGACATCGCGGCCTCCGGCGTCGTTGCCGTCGCCGGGCCGGCGGACATCGTCGCCGGGCAGGCCGCGGTCCGCGAGGTGCAGGTCTCCGCGGAGGTCACCGGGTACGTCGTCGACATCGCCCGCRCCACCCGCGAGTCGCCGTCGCTCTCGCTCGGGGTGTCCCCGCGCGGTGCCACCGCGCTGCTCCGGGCGGCGAGGGCGTGGGCGTGGCTGACCGGGCGCGACTTCGTGACCCCCGACGACGTGAAGGCCCTCGCCCACGCCACGCTCGTGCACCGCCTCGGCCTGCGCCCCGAGGCCGAGCTCGAGGGCGTCGACGTCGACGCGGTGCTCGCCTCCGCGCTCGGCTCGGTCGCGGTGCCGCGCTGACGACGGCCGCCAGCTGATGACCCTCACCGGACGCGTCCCCCTCCTGCTGCTCATCGGGCTCGTGCCCGTCGTGCTGCGCCCCGCCATGGGCACGGTGTGGACGTGGCTGCTGCTGGTCGCGCTGGTCACGGCCGTCGACTGGCTGCTCGCGCCGCGGCCCTCGTCGCTCGAGGTCACCCGTCGCCCCCCGGTCACCGTGCGCACCGGGTCGCCGGCGACCTCCCGCCTCACCGTCACCACCGCCGGTCGAGCGGTCCGCGGCCTGGTCCGCGACGCCTGGCAGCCCAGCGCCGGAGCCACCGACAACCGGCACCGCGTGGTGCTGCGCCCCGGCTCCCGGACCGTGCTCACCACGCCGCTGCTGCCCACGCGACGCGGCGACCTGCGCGCCGTGGGCGTCACCGTGCGCCTGATCGGACCCCTCGGGCTCGCCTGCCGTCAGACCACCCTGGACGTGCCCGGCACCGTGAGGTCGCTGCCGAGCTTCGAGTCCCGCAAGCACCTGCCGTCGCGGCTGGCCCGGCTGCGCGACCTCGACGGGCGCGCGGCCGTCCGCGTACGGGGCCAGGGCACCGAGTTCGACTCGCTTCGCGAGTACGTCCGGGGCGACGACGTGCGCTCCATCGACTGGCGTGCCACCGCCCGCAACCGCTCCGTCGTCGTCCGCACCTGGCAGCCCGAGAGGGACCGGCGGGTCGTGCTCGTCCTGGACACGTCCCGGGTCTCCGCCGGCCGCGTGGGCGACGTGCCGCGCCTCGACTCGGCGATGGACGCCGCCCTCCTGCTGGCCGCCCTTGCGGCGCGGGCCGGGGACCGCGTGGACCTCCTCGCCGGCGACCGCACGGTCCGGGCGCGCGTGCGGGCCGCGGGCGCCCGGGACATCGCCGCCCGCCTGCAGGAGGCGATGGCCGACCTCGAGCCGGTCATCGCCGAGGCCGACTGGTCGGCGCTGGCCGGCGAGGTCACCCGGCTCGGTCGGCAGCGGGCGCTCGTGGTGCTGCTGACCCCGCTCGAGCCCGCGTCGGTCTACGAGGGCCTCCTGCCGGTGCTGCCGACCCTCGTCCGTCACCACCGCGTCGTCGTCGCGTCGGTGCAGGACCCCGCCCTCGGCGACCTCGTGGACGAGCGAGGATCGCTCGACGAGGTGTACGCCGCCGCTGCCGCGTCGCAGGTCCTCGAGGAGCGCGAGCGTGCGGCCAGGGTCCTGGGGGCGATCGGGGTCCACGTGCTCGACGCGGACGCCGAGCGGTTGCCGCCGGCCCTGGCCGACCACTACCTCTCCCTGAAGGCGCGCGGCCTGCTCTGAGGCACGACCGCCCGGGGTCAGGCCTGGGTGGCGACCCGGTCCTCGAGGAGCGCGGCGTCCACGTCGCCGGTGTGGCCGCGGAGCACGGCGTTGCGACCGACCACGAAGACGTACGCCAGGAAGGCCAGCTCGGCGAGGATCCCGATGCCCACCCGCGCCCAGGTCGGCAGCGGGGAGGGGGTCACGAAGCCCTCGATGAYGCCGCTGACCGCGAGCACCACGACCAGGCCGAGCGCCACCGTCCCGGCCGTGCGCCCCTCGCGCGCGAGCGACTGGGCGCGCGAGAGCGTCCCCGGCTCGATCCACGACCAGAAGAGGCGCAGCCCCACTCCCCCGGCGACGAAGACCGCCGTCAGCTCGAGCAGCCCGTGCGGCAGGATCAGTCCCCAGAAGTGGGCGCCGTGGTCGTGGCGGGTCATGATCGAGCCGATCACGGCCAGGTTGGCGACGTTCTGGAACAACAGCCAGACCACCGGCGCCCCGAGGATGCCGAACCCGATGCACAGCGCCGACACCCACGCGTTGTTGATCCAGACCTGCGCGGCGAAGTGCGATGCGGCGTACTCGCTGTAGTAGCCCTCGAAGTCGTTGCGGACCAGCTGGTCCACCTCGTCGGGGGTGAGCAGCGACTGCTCGACGCCGGGGTTGCCGAGGAGCCACCACATCATCACGCCGGCGACCGCGACGTTGACGGCCAGGCAGCCCAGCCACCACCAGCGCAGCCGGTAGAGGGCCGCCGGGAAGCGCAGGGCGAAGAAGTCGCGCACCCCGCGCCAGGTGGTGGTCCTCGTGCCGACGGTGCGGTGCCGGGCCCGGGCGAGCATCGAGGACAGGTGCGCGATGAGGCCGGCGTCCGGTGCCGACGTGCGCACGACCGAGAGGTGCGTGGCGACCCGCTGGTAGAGCTCGACGAGCTCGTCGCTCTCGGCCCCGGTGAGTCGGCGTCGCCCGGCGAGCTCGTCGAGCCGCTGCCAGTCGGCCGAGTGCGTCACCACGTAGGCGTCGAGGTCCACGGCGTCACCCTATGCTGGCCGCGATGTCCGATCCGAGCTTTGCCAGCCTCACCGCCGACGACCACGTCACCGGCGAGGCGGTCGCGCTCGACCTCCCCCCGGCCAGCCTGGGAGCCCGCATGGTCTCCGGCCTCGTGGACGTGCTCGTGACGGTCCTGGCACTGGTGGCCACGATCTTCGTCTTCGGCATCGCGGCCCTGCAGTCCGACGCGGCGCTGGCGCACGTGGCCTACATCGGCACGCTGATCGCGGTCTTCCTGCTGCTGCCCACGACGGTGGAGACCCTCACCGGCGGCCGGTCGCTCGGCAAGCTGGCGATGCGGCTGCGCACGGTGCGCGACGACGCCGGCCCCATCAGCGCCCAGCATGCGTTCGTGCGGGCGCTCATCGGCTTCGTGGAGATCTACGTCTTCGTCGGCGTGCCCGCCTTCTTCTCCGCGATGCTCTCCACCAAGGGCAAGCGTCTGGGTGACTACGCCGCCGGCACCTACGTGGTCCGCAGCCGGGTCCGCCTCCAGCTCGCCCCGCCGGCCACGATGCCGCCCGGGCTGACCGCGTGGGCCCGGACCGCGGACATGGCGGCACTCCCGACCGGGCTCGCCCTGGCGGTGCGGCAGTACCTCGGCCGTCAGGCCACGCTCGACCCCCGCCACCGCGACGAGCTGGGGACCCGCCTGGCGCAGCAGGTCGCGACGTACGTCGCCCCACCGCCGCCGCCCGGCACCCCGGCGCACGACTACCTCGCCGCGGTCATCTCCTCGCGCCGCGAGCGCGACCTGGTGCGGCTGCGGCGCGACGCGGCGCTGCGGGAGCGACTGACCGCACGCCGGTGACACGTGCGGGGGCCCGGCGTACCGTCGTGGCATGGTGATCGGCCTGTTGGCCGTCGTCGCGTGCACGGCGATGCTCGGCCTGGTGGTGGGAGGGGCGTTGTACGCCGCCGCCCTGGGCCGCTTCGTGCAGCGGCACCGCCACCACGCGCCTCGGCCCGACGGTCGGCCCCTCGAACGGGTCGTCGCCGACCTGCACCGCATCCGCGCCGAGGTCCTGGCCCCCGTCCCGGGCACCAGCAAGGTGCGGCGTGACGCCACCCTCGCGGCGTACGACGACGTGCTCGCCGAGGCCTGCCGGGCGCTGGGCCTCCCCGACCACCTGACCGGGGTGCCCGCGGGTGCCGAGCGCGAGGCCGAACGGATGCACACCGAGTGGCGTCTCGAGCAGGCCGGCGTGCCGGTCAGCTCACCGCGCTGAGGCGGCCGTGGCGCCGACGGGCACCCGCGGGATCACCAGGCACGCCGCCGCCGCGAGCACGCACAGCACTCCGGCCGTGAGCCAGGCCCCGAAGTAGTCGCCGCGCCACTCACGGATCCAGCCCGCTAAGCTGGCCGCGACCCCGGCGCCGACCATGTGCGCCGCGAAGACCCAGCCGAAGACGACCGCCGCCCGCTCGGCGCCGAAGTGCTGGCGGCACAGGGCGACGGTCGGCGGGACGGTGGCCACCCAGTCGAGGCCGTAGAACAGGATGAAGACGAACAGGCTGGGCTGGACGTGCGGCCCCAGGAGCCACGGCACCGCGAGCAGCGACAGTCCTCGGAAGAAGTAGTAGCCGCACAGCAGGTAGCGCGAGTCGACCCGGTCGGTGAGCCACCCGCTGCCGATCGTGCCGGCGATGTCGAAGATGCCGATGAGCGCCAGCAGGGAGGCACTCGTCGTGGCCGGCATGCCGTGGTCGTGGGCGGCCGGGATGAAGTGGGTGCCGATCAGCCCGTTGGTGGACCAGCCGCAGATCCAGAACGTGCCGAAGAGGATCCAGAAGGTGCGGCTCGAGGAGCTCTCCCGCAGGGTGCGGACCGCGACGGTGGCAGCCCCCACGTCCGGGTCCCGCAGCGGCACCGGGTCGGGCTCCGAGCCGGTCCCGGGGACGGCGCCGTACGCCGTGGTGCCGACGTCGGAGGGCCGGTCACGCAGCAGCCACAGCACGAGGGGCACGAGCGCCAGCGCGAAGAGGGTGACCAGGCCCGCGGCCCAGCGCCAGCCGGGTCCCTCCGCGAGGCGCGCGATCGCCGGCAGGAAGACCAGCTGGCCGGTCGAGCTGGCCGCCGAGAAGACCCCGATCACCAGGCCGCGGTGGCGCACGAACCACCGGTTGGCGACGATCGCGCCGAAGACCAGGGCCAGCGCCCCGGCGCCGGTCCCGACCGCGAAGCCCCACAGCAGCCACAGCTGCCACGGACTCGTCATGACCAGGGTCAGGCCGGAGCCGAGGGCGACGAGGGTCAGCGCGGCGGCGACCACGCGACGTACACCGAAGCGCTCCATCAGTGCGGCCGCGAAGGGCGCGGTGAGGCCGTAGACGATGAGGTTGAGGCTGACCGCCCCGCTCGTCGTGGCCCGCGACCAGCCGAACTCCTCCTCCAGCGGCACCAGCAGGGCCCCGGTCGAGGACCGGAAGCCCGCTGCGGCGACCAGCGCGGCCATGGTGATGCCGGCGACCCACCAGGCCTGGTGGATGCGGGGTCGCGTCCGGGTGGCGGTGGTGGTCACCCGCTGAACCCTAGGTCCCTCGGAGCGCGGCGGCCCTCGATGTCCGGCCGACCTGCATCGGGATCCTGCCGACTCAGGTGGTGCGGGTGTAGGTGAGGTCCGCAATGTCGCGGTGCTTGTCAAGGCCCTTGCGCTCGAAGCGGGTCACCGGGCGGTCCGCCCAGCGCTCCACCCGACCTCCGGTCAGGAGCGGCTCGGCGTCGAGGACCTCGACCATCTGGTCGGCGTAGTCGGCCCAGTCGGTCGCCAGCCGCCAGTGCGCGCCGGGCGCGAGCCGGCCGGCGACCAGGGCCGCGTTGGACGGGGTCACGAAGCGGCGCTTGTGGTGCTTGGTCTTGTGCCACGGGTCGGGGAAGAACGTCCAGAGCTCGCTGATGCTGCCCGGGCCGAGCAGGTGCTCGATCGACCAGACGGCGTCGACACCGCAGAAGCGCACGTTGTCGGCTCCTGCCTCGGCCACCCGCCACAGGCCGTCGGCGATGCCGGGGCGCCACACCTCGAAGGCGAGCACGTTGACGTCGGGGCGTGCGGCGGCCAGCGCGGCCGTGGCCTCGCCGACCCCCGAGCCGATCTCGACGACCAGCGGGGCGTCGCGGTCCGACCACCACGACCGGAGGTCGAAGTCCGGCCGGTCGACCGCCTCGTCGGGGATCACCCAGTCGGCCTGGTGTGCGGACCAGCCCTCGGCCTGGCGCGGGGTGAAGCGGCTCCCCCGTCGCGAATAGGTGAGCACCTCGCGCATGCGCCGACCGTCGTCGGTGAGCTTGTGGTGGGGGCGGGCGGGGCGCTCGGGCTCCCGGGGCGACTCGGACACGCGCCCATCCTCCCAGCCGAGGACCCGACCGCTACGGGCGGCCTCACGGCTAGATTCGTGCGGGTGGACGTGAGCCCCTCCCCCGCCGGCCGGCGCGCACCGAGCACCCCTCGCCCGCACGACGACGTCCTGGTCCACCTCCGCGCCGCGCGCGACCACGCCGACCAGCACTTCGCCGAACCGCTGGACCTCGCCCAGCTCGCTGCCGTGGCCGGCATCTCGCGCTGGCACTTCCAGCGCCTCTTCGCCCTGACCTACGGGCTCAGCCCCGCGGCGTACCCCTCGCAGCGGCGCATCGAGCGCGCCCAGGACCTGTTGCGGGCGACCAACCTGACGGTCACCGAGGTCTGCCACGCCGTCGGCTTCAGCAGCCTCGGCTCCTTCAGCACACGCTTCCGCGACCTCACGGGCGAGACTCCGAGCGCCTTCCAGCGTCGCTACGCCGCCTCGGGGGCGCCGCACATCCCCGGCTGCTACATCTTCATGTGGGGCCTGGCCGAGCGCCACCCGGACGGTTCCGCAAGCCAGGAGAAGCCAGGGACAGGTCCGTCGACCTAGCGTCCTGGGCATGGCAATCACACAGGTGTCCCTGATCAGCGTGTGGGTGAAGGACCTCGAGGAGTCCCTCGCCTTCTACACCGACGTCCTCGGCTTCGAGCTCGGGGAGGACGTCCGGCTCAGCGAGGACTTCCGGTGGCTGACCGTCACCCATCCGGCCCAGCCCGGCCTCGCCTTCCACCTGACGACTCCCGGTCCCCCACTCCCCGACGAGCTCGTGACCGCGATCAACCGGGCGCTCGACGCGGGCGCGATGCCGGGCATCGGGCTGGCCGTCGACGACTGCCGCGCGACGTACGAGGAGCTCCGCGGGAAGGGTGTCACCTTCCTGGCCGAGCCGGCCGACCGCCCGTACGGCGTCGAGGCGCTGCTGCGGGACAACTCCGGCAACTGGCTCGTCATGGTCGAGAGCCGCGAGTTCGACCCGTCCACCATGACCGAGGCCGACCTCGGTTGATCGACCCGCGGACGCAGCGAGGCCCCACTCCCGAAAGAGTGGGGCCTCGCTGGTGAAGCGCTGGGATCAGATCACTTGGTGATCTTGACGACCCGGCCGGCGCCGACGGTGCGGCCACCCTCACGGATCGCGAACCGGAGGCCCTCGTCCATGGCGATGGGCTGGATGAGCTCGACCGACATCTCGGTGTTGTCACCCGGCATGACCATCTCGGTGCCCTCGGGCAGGGTCACAACACCGGTCACGTCAGTCGTACGGAAGTAGAACTGGGGACGGTAGTTGTTGAAGAACGGCGTGTGACGGCCGCCCTCGTCCTTGCTGAGGATGTAGACGGACGCCTCGAAGTTGGTGTGAGGCGTCGTGGTGCCCGGCTTGATGACGACCATGCCGCGCTCGATGTCCTCGCGCTTGGTGCCACGCAGGAGCAGCCCGACGTTCTCGCCGGCCTGGCCCTCGTCGAGCAGCTTGCGGAACATCTCGACGCCGGTGACGGTCGACTTCTGCGAGGTCTCGCGGATGCCGATGATCTCGACCTCCTCGTTGACCTTGACGATGCCGCGCTCGATGCGACCGGTGATGACGGTGCCACGACCGGTGATCGTGAAGACGTCCTCGACGGGCATGAGGAACGGCTTGTCGGTCTCGCGCTCGGGGGTCGGGATGGACTCGTCCACCGCGTTCATGAGCTCGACGATCGACTCGCCCCACTTCTCGTCACCCTGGAGGGCCGGGAAGGCGGCAACGCGCACGACGGGGATGTCGTCGCCGGGGAACTCGTACTCGGAGAGGAGCTCGCGCACCTCCATCTCGACGAGCTCGATGAGCTCCTCGTCGTCGACCATGTCGCACTTGTTGAGCGCCACGACCAGGGCCGGCACGCCGACCTGGCGGGCGAGCAGCACGTGCTCGCGCGTCTGCGGCATCGGGCCGTCGGTGGCGGCAACCACGAGGATCGCGCCGTCCATCTGAGCGGCACCGGTGATCATGTTCTTGATGTAGTCCGCGTGACCCGGGCAGTCGACGTGCGCGTAGTGGCGCGCCTCGGTCTGGTACTCGACGTGCGCGATCGAGATCGTGATGCCGCGCTGACGCTCCTCGGGAGCCTTGTCGATCTGGTCGAAGGCCGAGGCCTCGTTCAGGTTCGGGTACTTGTCGTGCAACACCTTGGTGATCGCCGCGGTCAGCGTCGTCTTGCCGTGGTCGATGTGACCGATCGTGCCGATGTTGACGTGCGGCTTGGTCCGCTCGAACTTCGCCTTAGCCACTGGGGCTCCTCCTGGTTGGTTTTGTACGTGAAATCGTGGGTGTGGAACGGGGTGGTGCTGGGGGCCGAGGGCCCGGGGCGACTACTCGCCGCGGACCTTCTTGACGATCTCCTCGGCGATGTTCGAGGGAACCTCGGCGTACGAGTCGAACTCCATCGAGTACGACGCCTGGCCGGAGGTCTTGGACCTCAGGTCGCCAACGTACCCGAACATCTCGGACAGGGGCACAAGGGCGTTGACCACCATGTCCCCGTGACGCTCCTCCTGGGCCTGGATCTGGCCACGGCGGGAGTTGATGTCGCCGATCACGGTGCCGAGGAAGCCCTCCGGCGTGGTGACCTCGACGGCGAACATGGGCTCGAGCAGGACCGGCTTGGCCTTGCGCGCAGCCTCCTTGAACGCCTGGTTGCCGGCGATCTTGAACGCCAGCTCCGAGGAGTCGACGTCGTGGTAGGYGCCGTCCTGGAGCGTGAACTTCACGTCGACCATCGGGTAGCCGGCGAGGACGCCGAACTCCATGGCGTCCTGGCCGCCCTGGTCCACCGAGGGGATGTACTCCTTGGGGACACGACCACCGGAGACGGAGTTGACGAACTCGTAGCCCGCGCCGGTGCCGGTCTCCGGGTCGATGTTCGGCTCGAGGTCGATGACGACCTTGGCGAACTGACCGGAGCCACCCGTCTGCTTCTTGTGGGTGTAGGAGTGCTTCTCGACCTTGTTGCGGATGGTCTCGCGGTAGGCGACCTGCGGCTTGCCCACGGTCGCCTCGACGCGGAACTCGCGCTTCATGCGGTCGACGAGGATCTCCAGGTGGAGCTCGCCCATGCCGGCGATGATCGTCTGGCCCGTCTCCTCGTCGGCCTTGACCGTGAAGGTGGGGTCCTCGTCGGAGAGGCGCTGGATCGCGGTGCCCAGCTTCTCCTGGTCGCTCTTGGTCTTCGGCTCGATGGCGACCTCGATCACCGGGGCCGGGAACGTCATCGACTCGAGCACGACCTGGTGCTGCGGGTCGGAGAGCGTGTGACCGGTCTTGGTGTCCTTGAGGCCCATGACGGCCACGATCTGGCCGGCGCCGACCGACGCGATCTCCTCACGCTTGTTGGCGTGCATCTGGTAGACCTTGCCGATCCGCTCCTTGCGACCGTTGACCGAGTTGATCACGGACGCGCCGGCCTCGAGCTTGCCGGAGTAGACGCGGACGTAGATCAGCTTGCCGAGGTGCGGGTCGGAGGCGATCTTGTAGGCGAGGCCCGAGAACGGCTCGTCGTCGGAGGGCTGGCGAACGATGATCTCGTTCTCGTCCTTGACCGAGTGGCCCTGGATGCCGTCGATGTCGAGCGGCGAGGGCAGGAACTTCACGACGGCGTCGAGCAGGGGCTGGACGCCCTTGTTCTTGAACGCGGTGCCGCACAGGACCGGGTTGAGCTTGTCGGCCAGGGTGGCGCGACGGATGGYCGCCTCGAGCTCCTCGACGGTGAAGTTCTCCTCGCCCTCGAGGTACTTCTCCATGATCGTGTCGTCGGCCTCGGCCAGCGTCTCGATGAGCTTCTCGCGGTACTCCGCGGCCTGCTCGGCGAGCTCGGCCGGGATCTCCTCGACCTCGTAGTCCTCACCCATCGTGGTCTCGCCACGCCAGGTCAGGGCACGCATGCCGACGAGGTCGACGACACCGAGGAAGTCGGACTCGGCACCGATCGGGAGCTGGAGGACCAGCGGGGTGGAGTTGAGGCGCTCGACCATCATGTCGACGCAGCGGAAGAAGTCCGCGCCCGTGCGGTCGAGCTTGTTGACGAAGCACATGCGGGGGACCGAGTACTTGTTGGCCTGGCGCCACACCGTCATCGTCTGCGGCTCGACACCGGCAACGCCGTCGAACACCGCGACCGCGCCGTCGAGGACGCGCAGCGAGCGCTCGACCTCGGCCGTGAAGTCCACGTGGCCCGGGGTGTCGATGATGTTGATCTGGTGGTTCTTCCACCAGCAGGTGGTCGCAGCGGAGGTGATCGTGATGCCRCGCTCCTGCTCCTGCTCCATCCAGTCCATSGTGGCGGCGCCGTCGTGGACCTCRCCGATCTTGTAGGWSATACCGGTGTAGAAGAGGATGCGCTCGGTCGTGGTGGTCTTGCCGGCGTCGATGTGCGCCATGATGCCGATGTTGCGGACCTTGTTGAGGTCGGTGGTGATGTCGACAGCCACTGTTGGGTCTCAGTCCCTCGAAAAAGTTGGTGGGCGGTGGGCGGTGGAGCTCGCCGCGGTGGCGGCGAGCCCCACCGGCGTCACCAGCGGTAGTGGGCGAAGGCCTTGTTGGACTCGGCCATCTTGTGGGTGTCCTCGCGCTTCTTCACAGCGGCACCGAGGCCGTTGGACGCGTCGAGGATCTCGTTCATGAGGCGCTCGGCCATGGTCTTCTCGCGGCGGTCGGCGGCGTAGCCGACGAGCCAGCGCAGGGCCAGCGTCGTGCTGCGGTTGGCCTTGACCTCGATCGGGACCTGGTAGGTCGCGCCACCGACGCGGCGGGACTTGACCTCGATGGCCGGCTTGACGTTGTCGAGCGCGCGCTTGAGCGTGACGACGGGGTCGGTGCCGGTCTTCTCACGGCAGCCCTCGAGCGCCGTGTAGACGATGCGCTGCGCAACCTGCTTCTTGCCGTCCTGGAGGACCTTGCTGACCAGCTGCGTGACGATCTGCGAGCCGTAGACCGGGTCGACGACGAGGGGGCGCTTGGGAGCGGGACCCTTGCGAGGCATTACTTCTCCTTCTTCGCGCCGTAGCGGCTGCGGGCCTGCTTGCGGTTCTTGACACCCTGGGTGTCGAGCGTGCCGCGGATGATCTTGTAGCGGACACCGGGAAGGTCCTTCACACGGCCGCCGCGCACGAGCACGATCGAGTGCTCCTGCAGGTTGTGGCCGACACCCGGGATGTAGGCCGTGACCTCGACGCCGGAGCTGAGGCGCACGCGGGCGACCTTGCGGAGGGCGGAGTTCGGCTTCTTGGGAGTGGTGGTGTAGACGCGGGTGCAGACGCCGCGGCGCTGCGGAGATCCCTTCAGGGCAGGCGTCTTGGACTTCGACACCTTGTCCTGACGGCCCTTGCGGACCAGCTGATTAATGGTGGGCACCGAGTGGTTCCCTTTCTTGGTGTATCTCTCGCAACGGCGACCTGCCGAGGCGGTAGTGGTCGGGAACTGCCGCTCAGGAGCGGTGGTGCCCGGCGCACGACGTGCTGTGCGCTGTCGTGGATGGGCCCCCCGCCCGTCCGAACCGGACAGGCCTGAGGGCAGGCCAAACACGAGGAGTCAATCTACCGGCCGCCCCGAGGAGGGTCAAAACGCCATCGACGGGCTCCGACCGGCCCCTTAACCGGCCGCTGGTCCCGCTGCCGCGTCGGTCAGTGCGGGCGTCCGGCGCGGGATCACCGAGACACCCCTGGCCCGGGCGAAGACCAGGGTCGCGAGGCTGACGCCGACGATGGTCAGCAGGCCGCCGAGCACCAGGGTCCACCGGGCGCCGAAGGTCTCCCCGATCCAGCCGATGACCGGCGCGCCCGCGGGCGTGCCCCCCATGAAGATCATCATGTAGAGCGCCATCACCCGCCCGCGCATGCCCGGCTCGGTGTTGAGCTGCATGTAGGCGTTGGCGCTCGTGATGAGGGTGAGCGCGCTGAGGCCGATGAGCGGTGTCACCAGGGCATAGGTGAGGTACGACGGCATCAGGCCCGCGATGGTGACGACCGTGCCGAAGACCAGCCCGGCGCCGATCACCAGCCGGTGCCGCACGCGGGTGCGGMCGGCCGCGACCAGTGCTCCGGTCAGCGAGCCGACCGCCAGGAACGTGCCCAGCAGTCCGTACTCCGTGGGGCCCTTGCCGAAGACCTCGGTGGCCATCAGGGCCGACGTCATCTGGAAGTTGAGGCCGAAGGTGCCGGCACTGAAGACGATCGCCAGGATCAGGATGAGGTCGGGCCTGGCCCGGACGTAGGCGACCCCCTCGCGGATCGCACCGGGGCCACGGTGGGTCGGCACCGGGCTGTCGAGCGCGCTGGCGTCCATGCCCCGCAGGGCCAGGACCGGGGCGACGTACGAGACCGCGTTGATGAGGATGACCCAGCCGGTGGCCACCGCTCCCCCGCCGAAGGCCGCGATCAGCATGCCGGCGACGGCGGGACCCACGAGCCGGGCGGCGTTGAAGCTGGCCGAGTTGAGGCCCACCGCGTTGGTGAGGTCGTCGGGCTCGACGATCTCGGACACGAAGGACTGGCGGGCGGGTGCGTCGAAGGCGGACGCGGTGCCCAGCACGAAGGCCAGGACGTAGACGTGCCAGATCTGGGCCGTCCCGGTGACGGCGAGGACGCCGAGGACCGCGGCGGGCAGCGCCATGCCGAGGTTGGTCAGCTGCAGGAGGCGCAGCTTGGACATCCGGTCGGCGACCAGCCCGGCGAAGGGCGCGATGAGCAGGAACGGCAGGAACTGCAGGCCGGTCGTGATGCCCAGGGCGGCACCGCTGTTGGCGGTGAGCTGCAGCACCAGCCAGTCCTGGGCGACGCGCTGCATCCAGGTGCCGGTGTTGGAGACGACACCGCCGGCGGCGTACAGGCGGTAGTTGGGGTTCGCGAGGGAACGGAATCGGGGACTCGTGGTGACTCCTTCGGGTCAGTCGGCCTGTGAGAGGCGGTCGAGGAGGGGGGCGGCGCGACGCAGGACGTCACGCTCGTCGGGGGTCAGGGTGTGGAGCCGGACGGCCAGCCAGGCGTCGCGACGCGTGCGGTCCGCCAGGACGACGGCGCGGCCGCGGTCGGTGAGCGACACGATGACCACGCGGCCGTCGGTCGCGTGCGGGCGGYGTACGACGAGTCCGTCGCCCTCGAGGCAGGTCACGGTGCGCGTCATGGACGGCGGCTGCACGTGCTCGAGCCGGGCCAGCTCGCCGATCGTCTGGTCCCCCCGGCGGAACAGCAGCCCGAGCACGGCCATCTGGCCGAGGCTCAGGTCGTTGTCGGGGTGCCGCTCGCCGGCGAGGCGCCGGCGCAGGCGCATCACGCCGAGGCGGAGCTCTGAGGCGAGCCCCGCGTCGGTGCGGGCAACGGCTGCTGTGGTCGGCATGTCGTTAGCCTAACTCATTACCCATGCTAACTATTCCGGCAAGGTGGGAACCCCCGCCGAGGCGGGGGTTCCTGCTCATCGGGGGCGTTGCAGAGGCCACGAACAGACGGGTCCGGCCACGAAGTCGTGGCCGGGTGTTCTGGGACGTGTCAGGAGAGCCAGCCGTTGATCGGGGTGTAGGCGAAGTAGACGACGAACAGGGCGGCCACGACCCACATGAGGGGGTGCACCTCCCGCGTCTTGCCGACGACGACCTTGATCAGGACGAACGCCACGAACCCGGCGCCGATGCCGACGCTGATCGAGTAGGTGAAGGGCATCAGCACCACGGTCAGGAAGGCCGGGATCGCCAGCTCGACGTCCCGCCAGTCGATCTCGGTGACCTGCTGCATCATCAGGAACCCCACCAGCACGAGGGCCGGGACCGCGGCCTCGGAGGGGATCGCCGACACGAGCGGCGTGAAGAACGTCGCCAGCAGGAACAGCACGCCGGTGACGACCGATGCGAGGCCGGTGCGCGCTCCCTCCCCCACGCCCGAGGCGGACTCGATGTAGGAGGTGTTGGACGAGACGCCCGCGGCGCCGCCGGCGATCGCCGCCACCGAGTCGACGACGAGGATGCGCTGGGCGTGGGGCGGCGTGCCCTCCTCGTCGTTGAGGCCGGCCTCCGCACCGATCGCGGTCATCGTGCCCATCGTGTCGAAGAAGTCCGCGAGCAGCAGTGAGAAGACCAGGAGCAGTGCGGCGAGGAAGCCGGTGCCGGCGCTGCTGAAGGCGCCGAAGAGGTTGAACTCGCCCAGGGTGTCGAACGAGGGCAGGGCCACCAGGTCGCCGCTCAGCGTTGGGACGCTCAGCGACCAGCCACCGGGGTTGTCGGCGGACGCCGCGCCGAGGTCGCCGATCGCCTCGACCACGACCGCGACGACCGTGGTCACCACGATGGAGATGAGGATCGCGCCGCGCACCTGGCGCACCCACAGTCCGACCATCAGGGCCAGGCCCAGGCAGAAGACGAAGACCGGCCAGCCCACGAGGTGGCCGTCGGCCCCCAGCTGGACGGGCACGGTGGTCTGGAACGCGTCCGGGATGCGGGTGATGAAACGGGCGTCCACGAAGCCGATCAGGGCGATGAACAGTCCGATCCCGACGGAGATCGCGACCTTGAGCTGCTGCGGCACGGCGTGGAAGACGGCCTTGCGGAAGCCCGTCAGCACCAGCACCAGGATCACGATGCCCTCGAGGACCACCAGACCCATCGCGTCGCCCCACGTGGACTGCCGCGCGATCGAGTTGGCGACGAAGGCGTTGAGTCCCAGGCCGGTCGCGAGCGCCAGCGGGAAGTTGGCGAGGCCACCCATGAGGATCGTGAGCAGGCCGGCGACCAGCGCCGTGCCCGCCGCGATGGCCGGGATGCCGCTGCCGGGCTCGGTCCCGCCGCCGAGGAACGCGCCGGTGGAATCGGGGACGAACCCGAGGATCAGGGGGTTGAGCACGATGATGTAGGCCATCGTCAGGAACGTGACGAGGCCGCCGCGCACCTCCTGGCCCACCGTGGATCCACGCTCGGTGATCCTGAAGTAGCCGTCGACGCCCGACGTCCGGGGGGACCGCTGAGCGGTCTGGGTCTTGTCAGTCACGGGCGGAATTGTGGCAGAAGTGCGCTGCGGCGGTGTTTCGGCGTCCGGAGCGAGCGACTAGCGTGGCCGCGTGGAGTTCAGGGACGAGCAGCCGACGCAGCACGAGATCGGCAACCGCACCTACATCGTGGCCGACGTGGAGCCCCTTGACGTGGACGGCGTCCGGACCGTCGAGGTCGGCGTCGGGCTCTGGCTGCTCGCCTTCATCGGCCTCCTCCCCTTCTACGGCACCCTCGCCGACACCGGGCGCACGTGGTGGCTGTGGACCTGCCTGGCGGGCTTCGGCCTGGGCCTGTGCGGCCTGGAGTACGTCCGCCGGCGCCGCAAGGCGCGCGCGGTGCGGGACCCAGCGTGACCCAGCCGACGCGCTGGGAGCTCGCCGGGGTGGGCAACCGGGGGTACGGCGAGAAGTTCGGCCGGCTGGTGGCCGACGGCGCCGACGTCGACGGCGAGGCCCGCCTGGCCGACGTGCTGGTGGGCCGTAGCGCCCGGATCCTGGACGTCGGGTCCGGCATGGGCCGGGTCGCTGCCGCCCTGGCGGCGCGCGGCCACGAGGTCGTGGCGGTCGAGCCCGACCCGGCCCTGGTCGCCCAGTCGCGGGCCACCTACCCCGACCTCGAGGTCCAGCACGCCGACATCCTGGCCGCCACGCTCGACGGCGGGTTCGACCTGGCCGTCGCGGTCGGCAACGTGATGGTCTTCGTCGCCGAGGGCACCGAGCGGGCCGTCCTGGCGCGCCTGCGGTCCCTGCTCGCGCCGGGCGGTCGCCTCCTCGTCGGCTTCCACCCCGTCGACGGACCGGCCACGGCTCGGACCTACCCCCACGACGAGTTCGTCGCGGACGCCGCGGCCAGCGGGCTGCGCGTCGATGCGTGCTTCGGCTCCTACGAGCTGCACCCGCCGTCGCCGGCGTACGCCGTGTGGCTGCTCTCGCGCGACGACGCCACGGTCACGGCGACGTCGTTCGGGCACCCGCTGCGCTGAGCAGGCCCCTCAGGGCCGGCCCGGCCAGTCCTCAGAGCTGGTCGAAGCCGTCGTCGGTGAGGGTGTCGAAGACGTGGTCGGGCACCGGGATCGGCTGCTGCTTGCGGGCCAGCTTGACCTCGGAGTGGGCGCCGCAGCCGTGGTCGACCGACACCACGCGGCCGTCGTCGTTGGCGTTGCCGTTGGCGCACACGCCGAACGTGTCGGCGAGGTGACCGGCGATGCGCACGAGGAAGCCGCACGACCAGCACGAGTCCGGGGCGCTCTTGGCGAGCGCGGACTCCGGCCCGCCGTCGCCGGCGTACCAGCGCTCGGCGGCCATGTCGATGCCCTCGGGGGACAGGGTGCGGACCCGGCCGAGGCCGAGGTCCTGCGCCACCTGGCGCACCTGCGCCTTGGTGTCGGGGTCGAGCGGGTCGTCTCCGAAGGAGTACGTCGGCACCAGGCGGGGGTCCTCGTCGGCCACGGGCAGCAGGTCGCCGGGCGACAGGTCGCCGGGCTGCAGGCGCTCCGTGTAGGGGACCCACGCGGGCGCCACGATCGCCTCGGCGCCCGGGATGAGCACGACCTCGTTGACGGTCGGCTCGGAGCTCTCCGGGGCGCGGGTCAGGGTCACCGACCAGCGCCAGCCGTCGTACCCGGCACGCGTGCAGGCGAACAGGTGGCTGGCGACGAGCTCACCCTCGGCCTCGCAGCCGAGGTGCTCCCCCACGTCGGTGGCGTCCCCGAGGTCCAGGACGATGGCGCGGGCCAGGTCGGCAGCCGCGGCCAGGGTGGCGTCGGGCGAGGTCTCGGCGAGGGCGATCACGGGCGAATCATGACAAACCACGGGGCTCCTGTCTCCTCGACCGGCCCAGAGGGTGCCTGCTGCACGCCCGGGACCCACCGACACGGCAGGATTGAGCCATGAGCGCCGAGCACCCGACCCGACCCGACGGGACCGACCGCTCGCGCCTCGGCGGCGCCGGCCGAGGGGTGCGGGCCGCCGGCCGCGGGGTGGGACGTGGCGTCGCCGGTGCCGGCCGGGCGACCGGCCGGGCCAGCCGGTTCACGGTGGCCCAGGCCCGCCGCGCCACGCGCGCCGAGGGGGCCGGCGACTCCGGGCTCTCCCGGCTCATCGAGCTGCACGCCCTCAACACCGCCGGCGACGCCGCGGTCGCGATCTCGCTGGCCGGCACCTTGTTCTTCCAGGTCCCGACCGGTGAGGCGCGCGGACAGGTCGCGCTCTTCCTCGGCCTCACGATGCTGCCGTTCGCCGTCGTGGCCCCCCTGATCGGTCCGTTCCTGGACCGCTTCAGCCACGGTCGCAGGTGGGCGGTCGGCGCGACGATGGCGGTGCGCGCCTTCCTGTGCTGGGCGCTCGCGACGGCGGTGGCCACCGACTCCGAGTGGCTGTTCCCGGCTGCCCTCGGCGTGCTCGTCGCATCCAAGGCGTACGGCGTGACGCGTGCCGCCGCGGTCCCCCGCCTGCTCCCGCCCGCCCTCACCCTCGTCAAGGCCAACGCCCGGGTCTCGCTCGCCGGGGTCGTCGGCGCGACGGTGTCGGCGCCGATCGCGATCCTCGCCTCCACCGCCGGTCCGGAGTGGTCGCTGCGCTACGCCTTCGTGCTGTTCGTGCTGGCCACCATCTGGGCCATCCGGCTCCCCCAGCGGGTCGACTCCAGCTCCGGCGAAGAGCAGCTCGCCCTGATGCCGGGACCCAGCGCCGGTCCCCGCTCGACCACGCGTCGCCGCATGCCCAGCGCCGTCGCCTTCGCCCTCAAGGCCAACTGCGGACCCCGCTGGCTCAGCGGCTTCCTCACGATGTTCATGGCGTTCCTGCTGCGCGACAACCCGATCGGCGGCTGGAGTCCCGAGGTGCTGCTCGGGCTGGTCATCGGTGCCGCCGGCCTCGGCAACACCCTGGGCATCGCCCTCGGCTCGATGCTGAGGCGCATCGACCCGGCGCTGACCGTCGTGCTGGCGCTCGTCGCCGACGCGGTGGCGGTGGCGGTGGCCGCGCTCTTCTACGGCCTGCTGCCGCTGGCCCTGCTCGGCCTCACGGCCGGGCTCGCCCAGTCGTTGTCCAAGCTGTCGCTGGACTCCACGATCCAGCGCGACGTGCCCGAGCGCGTCCAGGCGAGCGCCTTCGCGCGCTCGGACACCACCTTGCAGCTGGCGTGGGYCATCGGCGGCTTCATCGGGATCGCGATGCCGCTGATGCCGCAGCTGGGGCTGGGCATCGCGTGCGCCGTGGTGGTGGCGTGGGGCGCGTACGTGCTGCTCACGCGCCCGGCCCGCGTCGCCGCGTCGCCCGGCGGGGCCTAGCTGTACTGACCGCACAGGTTAGGTACGAGGTCGGCTGGTGACTTGCCGCTTAGTGCGGTGTGACCGCGGTGATGATTGTAGGTGTGGAGCCACTCGTCGAAGAGGTCTGCTCGCTCGGCTTCGGACGCGTAGGGCCTGGCGTAGGCCCATTCCTCGAGGGTGGTCCGGTTGAATCGCTCGACCTTGCCATTGGTCTGGGGTCGGTAGGGCCGGGTGCGTTTGTGCGTGACCTGGCCGAGGCTCTCGGCGAAGAGCTTGGATCGGTAGCAGGCGCCGTTGTCAGTCAGGACTCGCTGAACGGTGATCCCAACGGACTCGAAGTAGGTGTTGGCGCGGGTCCAGAAACCGGCTGCGGTCTCCTTGCGTTCGTCGCTGAGTAGCTCGCTGTAGGCCAGGCGGGTGCAGTCGTCGACGGCGTTGTGGATGTACCAGTAGCCCACGCCCCGGCGTCGGTTCCGCTTGCCCAGCGCCCGCCCGAGGACCTTGTGGCCACCGCCGTCGGGGATCCGACCGAGCTTCTTGATGTCGACGTGGACCAGCTCGCCCGGGTTGGCCCACTCGTAGCGCCGCACGTTGCGTCGGATCGATCGCAGCCGGACGCCGGTGGCGGGGTCGGTCCAGGACAGCGGTGGGCAGCCGTAGCGACGCAGGATCTTGTGCACGGTGGAGGGATGCATCCGTAGCCGGTAGGCGATCCGCGCCGGCCCCCAACGGCGCGTGACCCGCATGCCGATCACTCGACGCTCTACCCGCGTAGGCGTGCGGCGCGGCGATGTCTTGGGCCGCGAGGAACGGTCGACCATCCCGGCCACACCCTGGGCGCGGTAGCGGTCGGCCCACCGCTTCGCGGTCGTGACCGAGCAGTTCCACCGCTCGGCCGCGCGTCGTAGGGGCCATTTCTGGTCGACAACGAGCCTGGCCAGGCGTAGACGTCCGGCCGGGGTGAGTTGGGCGTTAGCGTGTGACACGAAGACCTCCGGAGTTCGTGAGCGAGTGATTGCTTGGTCGCTTCACACCTCACCCGGGGGTCTTCGTCATCGTCCAGCAGGCACGCCGTACCTAACGTCCGTGGTCAGTACACCTAGCGGC
>NZ_JBFUKA010000037.1:0-39813 GCF_056401085.1 Nocardioides sp. P4_G4 | reverse complement strand
CCCCCTCGGGCGCGGGCTACGCGATGGCCAACCGCCGGGTCACGAGCCGGGTCCTGGCCGACGTGCACCGCGACGCCTCCCTGGAGCGACTGCGCGGCTGGTTCCACACGATGGCGACCGCCCTGGGCAGTGCCGCCCCCGTCGACGTCGAGATGCCGCGCGTCGTGCTGCTCTCCCCCGGCTCGGGCTCCGAGACGGCGTACGACCAGGGGTTCCTGGCGACCCTGCTCGGCTTCCCGCTGGTGGAGGCCGACGACCTCAGCGTCCGCGACGGCCGCCTGTGGATCCGCAGCACCACCCGCCGCGAGGAGGTCGACGTGGTGCTGCGCCGCGTCGACGCCGACTTCTGCGACCCCCTCGAGCTGCGGCCCGACTCCCAGCTCGGCATCGCCGGCCTCCTCGAGGCGACGCGCCGCGGTGCGGTGCGGCTGGCCAACCCGCTGGGTGCGGGCGTGCTGGAGAACGCCGGCCTGGTGGCCTTCCTCCCCGACGTGGCGAACCGGCTCCTCGGCGAGGACCTGCTGCTGCCCTCGGCGAGCACGTGGTGGTGCGGCGATGCCGTCGCCCGCTCCCACGTGCTGGCCAATCTCGAGCGTCTCGTCGTCAAGCCCGTCGCCCGGGGGCCGGTCCTGTCGGCGCGCTTCGGCTGGACGCTGGACGCCGCCGGTCGCGACGACCTGCGGCGCCAGGTCGAGGCGCAGCCGTGGGCGTGGGTCGGCCAGGAGCCGGTGGCGATGTCCACGGCGCCGGTGGTGACCCCGGGTGGGCTCGCCCCCGGCCGGCTCGTGCTGCGCACCTTCGGCGTCACCGACACCGAGCGTCACCACGTCATGCCCGGCGGCCTGGCGCGCGTCAACACCGATGCCTCCTCGTCGCTGGTCTCCAGCATGAGCGGTGCGCTGGCCAAGGACGTCTGGGTGCTCTCCGACGACCCCGCCGGCGTCCGTGGCTGGGGCGCCACCACACCCGAGGCCCAGCCCACCCTGGTGCGCCTCCAGCGCCGGGTCGCGGTCTCGCCGCGCGTCGCCGACAACCTCTTCTGGGTGGGCCGGTACGCCGAGCGGGCCGAGGGCACCGCGCGCCTGCTGCGGGTCGCCGACGACCTCGCCGAGGACCACGCCGGGCGGCCCGGCACGCCCGGCGCCATGACCATGGAGGTGATGGTGCAGGCCGCCGCGGCCCTCACCGGGGTGCCGCCCGTCGAGGGCCAGGGACCCGTCGACCACCTGCGCGCGATGGTCGGCGACGCCGCCCGTCCCGGGACGGTCGCCCACGCCTGCCACCGCCTCGTGATGGCGGCCGAGAGCGTCCGCGACCAGCTGTCCCAGGACATCTGGCACATCCTCAGCCGTCTCGACCGGACCCTCGAGCGGACGCCCTCGCCCCGCGCGCAGCTGCGTCCGCAGCTCGACAACGTCCTCGAGTCGCTGCTCGCGGTGGCCGGCGTCGTGCACGAGAGCATGGTGCGCGACCAGACGTGGGGCTTCCTGGACGGCGGCATCCGCGTCGAGCGCGCCCAGCTCACGGTGGCGCTGCTGCGGGCGACGCTGATCTCCGAGCGGCCGCCCGTCATCGACGGGCAGGTGACCGAGTCCGTGCTCGAGGCGAGCGAGAGCATCATCACCCACCGACGCCGGACGACGTCCGGGGAGGGCCCGGCGTGGCCGCTGCACTCGGCCACCTCGTTGCTGCTGCTCGACGCGGGCAACCCCCGGTCGGTCGCCTTCCAGGTCGCACGGCTGGGCGACGCGCTCCGGCTGGCCGGCGACACCGGCCTGGTCGACCGGAGCGAGGAGCTGTCCGCGGTGCTCACGTCCCTCGACCTCGACGAGCTGTGCGCGGGCGACCGCGCCGCGCTCGGCGATGCCCTCGACACCGTGGGCGGCACGCTGCGCGCCCTGTCCGGCGAGCTGGGCAGCCGCTACTTCGGTCGCAAGCCCACCTCGCGGGTGCTGCTCGGGCAGTGGGGCGGTCGCGGATGAGCCGCCAGGGTCCCGACGACTTCACGCCGCGCCGCTACGAGGTCCGGCACCGCACGACCTACACCTACGACGGCGCCGACGTGACGTCCTGCTACGAGCGCGGCTTCCTGGGCCCGCGACCGACGCCGACCCAGCGGGTCGTCAGCAACGACGTCTCCATCTCCCCCGAGCCGGACCTGGTCAGCGAGCACACCGACCACTTCGGCAACCGGTCGTTCTACGTCGAGGTGCGCACCCCGCACCGCGTGCTCGAGGTCACCAAGACGAGCGTGCTCGACGTGGACTGGCCGCAGGTCGACCTGGACGCGCTCGATGCCTGGACGGTCGAGGAGGCGGTCACCGCGCTCGCCGAGGACGCTGACCCGGTCGACCACGCGTCGTACCTCCTGCCGTCGCGGCTGGTGGCCGTCGACGACAGCGTCCGCGACTACGCCCGCCGCGTCCTCGGCCCCACCACCCCGCTGGGGCAGGCGATCGTCGGGCTGACGCACGCGATCTTCGAGGACTTCACCTACACCTCCGGCGTCACGAACGTGCGGACCACGCTCCCCGAGCTGCTCGCGCTGCGGCGGGGCGTGTGCCAGGACTTCACCCACCTGGCCCTGGGCTGCCTGCGTGCGGTCGGGCTGCCGGGGCGGTACGTCAGCGGCTACCTCGAGACCGCTCCCCCGCCCGGCAGGCCCAGGCTCGAGGGCTCGGACGCCTCCCACGCCTGGGCGTCGGTGATGATGCCCGGCGGCGCCTGGGTGGACCTGGACCCGACCAACGACCACCTGGCCGACTCGCGGTACGTCGTCACGGCCTGGGGTCGCGACTTCCGCGACGTCTCGCCGCTCAAGGGCGTCATCTTCACCGAGTCGGGCGGCTCGTCGCTCGACGTGGGCGTCGACGTCGTCCGGCTCCCCTCCGTAGCGGCCCGCGAAGGCACCGGGACGGACGCTGCGACCTGAGTCACCCCGTGACTCAGGTCGCACCGCTCGGACAGGCGCACCGGACGCYGGGAGCTGAGTCACCCGGTGACTCAGGTCGCACCGGCCGACCCGACCCCCTCAGCGGAGGCGGGTCAGCGCCAGCCCGTCGTCGGACGGCAGGCCGGGGTCGGCGGTCGCGGAGACGGTCATCGGGCCCATCGTCGTGCGACCGGAGTTGACGGTCAGGAACGCCGTGTCGGCGGCGTCGCGACCGGTGGCGATCCGCACGAGGGAGGAGCGGGGCGCCAGGCCCGTGCCGTCGACGACGTACCACTGGCCGTCGATCGCGACCTCGGTGACCGCGTGGAAGTCCATCGGCACGAGACCCGGCGCGTAGACGCTGACCAACCGCGACGGCACCCCGAGGGCCCGCAGGAAGGTGATGACCAGCTGCGAGGTGTCACGGCACACGCCGCGGCGGCTCACGTAGGTGTCCAACGCGCCGTCGACGGGCCCGCTGCTGCCGGGCGCGTAGGTGATGTGGGTGAGCGCCCACGAGACGACCGCCTGCACCAGCTCCTCGCCGTCGAGCTCRCCGAAGTAGGAATGCGCGACCGGGGAGAGCCGGTCGGAGTCGCAGTAGCGGCTCGGCCGGGTGAAGACGATGGCCTCCAGGTCGGTGACCGGGCCGGTCGGCTCGGCGTGCGGGACCACGGCGTCGTACGCGAGCCGCAGCTGTCCGACCGGGGCTGACGGAACGCGGTGCAGACGGGTGGTGCCGTCGAGGATCTCGGTGGTCTCCACCGGCCGGTCGTCGACGGTGACGGTGAGCGTCTCCTCGGTGGGCTCGAGCTCGCCGGACACGGCGACCGAGAACACCAGGTCGGCCGGAGCCCCGATGGTCAGGTCGATCCGGCTGCCGACCCTCCGCTGTATCTCCTGGTGCTGTATCTCCTGGTGCTGCATCAGCTGACGCTGACGCTGGCCTCGGCGCCGTCCACCGGCTCCATGCCCTCGGCGAGCCGCAGCGCCTCCTCGATGAGCGTCTCCACGATCTGCGACTCCGGCACCGTCTTGATGACCTCGCCCTTGACGAAGATCTGGCCCTTGCCGTTGCCGGACGCGACACCGAGGTCGGCCTCGCGGGCCTCCCCGGGACCGTTGACGACACAGCCCATGACGGCGACGCGCAGTGGCACCTCCATGCCCTCGAGGCCGGCGGTGACCTCCTCGGCGAGCTTGTAGACGTCCACCTGGGCGCGACCGCAGCTCGGGCAGGACACGATCTCGAGGCGACGGGGCTTGAGATTGAGCGACTCCAGGATCTGGAGGCCGACCTTGACCTCCTCGACCGGCGGGGCGCTCAGCGAGACGCGGATGGTGTCGCCGATGCCCTGGCTGAGCAGGTGGCCGAAGGCCACACTGGACTTGATGGTGCCCTGGAAGGCGGGACCGGCCTCGGTGACGCCGAGGTGCAGGGGCCAGTCGCCGGCCRCGGCGAGCAGCTCGTAGGCCCGCACCATGACGACCGGGTCGTTGTGCTTGACCGAGATCTTGAAGTCATGGAAGTCGTGCTCCTCGAAGAGGCTCGCCTCCCAGACCGCGGACTCGACGAGCGCCTCGGGCGTCGCCTTGCCGTACTTGTCCATGATCCTCTTGTCGAGGGAGCCGGCGTTGACGCCGATCCGGATCGAGGTGCCGCGGTCCTTGGCGGCCCGGGCGATCTCCTTGACCTGGTCGTCGAACTTGCGGATGTTGCCCGGGTTGACGCGGACGGCCGCACACCCGGCGTCGATGGCCGCGAAGACGTACTTGGGCTGGAAGTGGATGTCGGCGATGACCGGGATCTGCGAGTGCTGCGCGATCTCGGGCAGGGCGTCGGCGTCGTCCTGGCTGGGGCACGCGACGCGCACGATGTCGCAGCCGGTCGCGGTGAGCTCGGCGATCTGCTGCAGGGTGCTGTTGACGTCGGAGGTGAGCGTGGTCGTCATCGACTGCACCGAGATCGGGCTGTCGCTGCCGACGCCGACCGAGCCGACCTTGATCTGGCGGGTGGGGCGCCGTGGGCTGAGGACCGGAGGGGGCAGTGCGGGCATGCCCAGGCCAATGGCGGAGCCGACGGAGGTCATGGCGCCAGCGTACTGGGGGGAGGGTCCCGGTCAGGCGTCCAGGTGGAGGGGCACGACCAGGTCACCGACGATGAGCACCATGCCCATGACGAGCATCGCGGCGCCCACGACGTAGGCGATCGGCAGCAGCTTGGCGACGTCGACGTAGCCGGGGTCTGGGCGACCGCGCAGCCGCGCGAGCCGGCGTCGGGTCGCCTCCCACAGCGCGCCGGCGATGTGGCCGCCGTCGAGCGGAAGCAGCGGGATGAAGTTGAACAGCCCGATGAAGAGGTTGAAGCCGGCCACCAGCATGACCAGGGAGACGATCTTGTCCTTCATCGGGAAGGTCGTCTCGTCGGCCGACGCGACCTCGCCGGCGAGCCGACCACCGCCGACCACGCTGACCGGGCCGTAGGGGTCCCGCTCCTCGAGGCCCACGATGGCGCGGGCGACACCCCAGACCTTGACCGGGAGGTGGACGAGCGCCTGGACGGTGTCGACCGTCATGCGCCCCATCTGCTGGAGGGTGTAGACGGGACCGCCGGTCTCGTAGACGGGCGTCGCGACCGGCATCACGCCGAGGAAGCCGACCGGGGTCAGGTCCTCGGGCGAGGCGGAGTCCAGCGGGCGGGGCTGGACCTGGGTGGTGGCCTGGAGCGTCACCTGCGTGCCGTCGCGCTCGACCACGATGGTGGCGGTGCGGTCGCCGTTGTCGCGGATCGCCTGCTGGACCTGGTCCCATCCTGTGACCGGGGTGCCGTTGAAGCTGACGAACTCGTCGCCGGCCTCGAGGCCCGCCGCGGCGGCCGGGCTCGGGTTGTCCCGGAGCTCCTCGGCGGTGCAGGCGCGACCGTCCTGGCTCGCGGGCACGATGCACGGGATCACCTCGGCGACCTTCGGCTCGACCTTCGCGTCGACGACCTGGCCGACCGTGGCGAAGACGCCCCAGAAGAGGAAGAAGGCGATCGCGAGGTTGACGGTCGGGCCGCCGGCCATCACGACGACCTTCTGCCAGGACTTGAACTTGTAGAACAGCCGGTCTGTGTCCTCGGGCTTCACGTGCTCCCACTCCGCCGCGCGGGCGTCGGAGATGAGCTGGGTGAACATGCCGGTGTTGGACTGCCGGACGAGGGTCTCGCCGTGCTCGTCGACCACGGTCTCCTCGCCCTTGCCGGGCGGGAGCATGCCGACGATCTTGACGTAGCCGCCGAGCGGGATCGCCTTGACGCCGTACTCGGTCTCGCCGACCCTGCGGCTGAAGACCGTCGGGCCGAAGCCCACGAACCACTGGGTCACCTTGCCGCCGAACTTCTTGGCGGGGATGAGGTGCCCGAACTCGTGCAGGCCGATCGACGCGAGGATCGCGAGGACGAAGATCAGCACGCCGAGCGTGTAGTACAGCGGGGTCACGGTTCTCCGTCGGTGTGTCTGGGTACGTCGGTGTCAGGAATGGTGCGGGCCGCCTCGTCGCGGGCCCAGGCGTCGGCCGCCAGGACGTCCTCGACGCTGAGGTGCTCCTTCGAGGGTACGTCGTGGTGGGCGAGCACCCGGGCAACCGTGTCGACGATGTCGGTGAAGGCGATCCGTCCGTCGTGGAAGGCCTCCACGCAGACCTCGTTGGCCGCGTTGTAGACCGCGGGCGCCGTCGAGCCACGCTCCCCTGCCTCGCGGGCGAGCCGGACCGCGGGGAAGACGTCGTCGGCGAGGGGCTCGAATCGCCAGTCGGCGGCCTTCGTCCAGTCGATCGGGGTCTCGGCGTCGGGCACCCGGTCGGGCCAGCCCATCCCCAGCGAGATGGGGACGAGCATCGTGGGCAGCCCGAGCTGGGCCACCACGGCCCCGTCGACGAACTCCACCATCGAGTGGATCAGCTGCTGCGGGTGCACGACCACGTCGATCCGCTCGAACGGGACGTCGAAGAGCAGGTGCGCCTCGATCACCTCGAGGCCCTTGTTGACCAGGGTCGCGGAGTTGGTGGTGATGACCTTGCCCATCGCGAAGTTGGGGTGGGCCAGCGCCTGCTCGGGGGTCACCTCGGCGAGCTGCTCGCGGGACCGGCCGCGGAACGGACCTCCGCTCGCGGTCAGCACCAGGCGGCGTACCTCGGCGGTGGTCCCGGCGCGCAGGCTCTGCGCGATCGCGCTGTGCTCGGAGTCCACCGGCACGATCTGGCCGGGCCGGGCACGGTCGCGGACCAGGGGGCCACCGATGATCAGCGACTCCTTGTTGGCCAGTGCCAGCGTGGTGCCGGCGTCGAGGGCGGCCAGCGTGGGGCGCAGGCCGACGGCACCGGTGATGCCGTTGAGCACCACGTCGCACGGCAGGGCGGCGGCCTCGGTGGAGGCCTGCTCCCCCAGCCCGGAGTATGCCGGCGCGAACTCGGCGACCTGCTGCTCGAAGAGATCGGGGTTCGACCCGCCGGCGGTCAGGGCGACCACCCGGAAGCGGTCGGGGTGGGCCCGCACCAGGTCGAGGGCCTGGGTGCCGATGGACCCGGTGGACCCGAGCACGACGACGTCGCGGCGCTTCACGACGTCACCTCCGGTGTGGCGCACGACCACAGGCGAAGGCCGCCCACGTCGATCACCGTGGCGCCCGGTGGGGCCTGGAGGTCCTCGCCCGCGAGCGCGTCGAGGACCCGCAGCTCCGACTCCCCCACCCGGACGAGCACGGCGTCGCCGGCGACGTCGGCGCAGCCTGCCGGGTCGGTGCGGCCCGCGCGCATCACCATCGTCCAGGACAGCTCGGTGCTGTCGTCGACGGTGAGGACCGGGACGTCACCCGTGTCCAGGGCGGGGTCGGTGCATGAGACCAGGACCTTCGCCGCAGCCACGTGCGGGGCGAGGTCGTCGACGTGCTCCACGACCGCTCCGAGCCGGGCCGCGGCGAGGGTCACCACGACTCCCTCGAGGGACGGCAGGGGGCTCACGGCGATCCGGTCGCCCGCCGCCGTGCCGAACGCGCGCAGTGCGCCCGCGAGCGCCCCCACCTCGGTGAGCAGGTCGGCGTACGTCCACGAACGCGCATCCAGGACGAGGGCGACGTCCTCGGCCCGTCCGCGGATGACGTGCCGGTCGAGCGCGTTGTAGCAGGCGTTCAGGGTGCCGGGGTCGTCGTCCCCCCGGGTGCCCGGCTTGCGGAACCAGTCGATGGTGCTGTCGGTCATGCCAGTCCGTTGTCGGCCGTCCGGGCCGGCTTGCTCGGCGTGCGCAGCCACGCGGTGAAGAACGACGTGAGGTCCTGCCCGCTGGTCGTGGCGGCGAGGGCCTCGAAGTCCTGGGTGCTGCCGTTGGCGCCGCTCCGCTGCTGCAGCCAGGTGCGCACCAGCGTCCAGAACGCGTCGTCGCCGATCCGCTGCCGCAGGGCCTGCAGCGTCATCGCGCCGCGCTCGTAGACGGCGTCGTCGAAGATCAGGTCCCTGCCCGGGTCGCCGATGGTGACCTCCCAGAAGGGGTCCGCGGCGTCGCGGCCGTCGTAGGAGCCGCGCAGGATGTCGGCGGCGCTGCGGGTGCCCTTGCGCTCGGTCCAGCGCCACTCCATGAAGGTCGCGGCGCCCTCGTTGAGCCAGATGTCGCTCCAGCGGGCCACGGCCACGTCGTCGCCGAACCACTGGTGCGCGAGCTCGTGGACGATGAGGCCCTCGGCGGGACCACCGAGCGTGGGGTACGTCGGACGGGTCTGGTTCTCCAGCGCGAAGCCCACCGGGAGGCCGGTGCTGAGCCCGCCGGTCACCTCGAACGGGTAGGCCCCGAGGTCCTCGGAGAGACCGTGCACGACCGACGCGCTCGTGCGCAGGGCGCGGAGCGATGCGGCCCGCTGGCGGTCGTCCTGGAGGCGGGAGACGGCGTTGACCCACGAGATCCCGTGGGTGGTGCCGCGCTCGACCTCGAAGTCGCCGGCGGCGAAGAACGCGAGGTAGGTGGCCATCGGGTCCTCGGCGCGCCAGCGCCACGTGACCGTCCGCTCGGTCCTCTTCTTGCTGACCAGGGTGCCGTTGCCGATGACCTCGTGGCCGCGATCGACCGTGGTCGAGACGTCGAAGGTCGCCTTGTCGCTGGGGTGGTCGTTGCCCGGGAACCACCACGGCGCCATGTGCGGCTGGTTCATCGCCACGACCTCGCGGTCGTTGGCCAGCCAGTTGCGCTCGCCGGCGTACTTCTCGTGGTCCGGGTTGCCCGCGTACGACACCACGACCCGGTGGGTCGAGCCCGCGACCAGCGGTGCGGCCGGGGTGATCCGGAGCTCGTGCTTGTCGGTTCGCGTGTGGTCGGCCCGCTTGCCGTCCACGCTCACCTTCGTCGTCGGCAGCAGGAAGTCGAGGTGGAAGCTGCTCAGGTCGCTCGTCGCCGTCAGCTCGAGGACGGTGCGACCCTCGAGCCGCTGGGTGGCGAGGTCGTAGCGGTTCCTGATGCGGTACGACGCGACGTCGATGCCGCCGTTGCCGTCGAGCGGCCAGTAGGCGTCGCCGATCCCGCTGCTGCCGGCCGGGGCGGACTCCTCGCCGGAGGCGGTGGCCTCGGTGAGCAGGACGGGAGCCACCACGACGGTGGCGAGCAAGGCGGCCGTCGTACGTCGAAGGGTGTGGGTCACCCGTGCAAGGTACCGCTCCCGCGTCGAAAACCGGTTGCGCGCGGGGACGGCGTCGTTCACCCTTGCCCACGAGGTGCCGCGTCCGGCGCCGACCGCCGCACCACCCGTTCGAGAGGAGCCGTGACATGACGACGACTGTCCCCGGCCTGTCCCCAGACCGACTTCCTCACGCACGGAGCACAGATGACGCACGACTTTCCCGAGGACTTCCTCACCCCCAGCACCACTGACCCCCGAGCCGGCCTCGACGACCGGTTCGTCTTCGAGTACGCCGGCTACGCCGACGAGCTGCCGCCCGGGCAGCGCTGGTCGCCCTGGGACGACCTCGAGGCCCTGATGAAGGGTCCCGAACCGCGCCCGGACTGGGTGGTCACCTCCAGCGGCGCGATCGACACCGACCTCGGCATCCTCAAGACCGGCAAGGAGGCCGACGTCTTCCTGGTCGAGCGTGCCGACCCGCACCGGCCCGAGGACGGGGTGGTGATGGCGGCCAAGCGCTACCGCGACACCGACCACCGCACCTTCCACCGGGCGGCGTCCTACACCGAGGGCCGCTCGATGAAGCGGTCCCGCGACAACCGCGCCCTCAAGCGCAAGTCGACGTGGGGACGCATCGTCGCCGCCGGCGAGTGGGCCGGGTCCGAGTGGGGTGCGCTGCGCCGGCTCTGGGAGCTCGGCGTGCCGGTCCCCTACCCGGTGCAGGTCGACGAGGCCGAGATCATGATGGAGTGGATCACCCACGTGGTCGACGGCGAGGTCCAGACCGCGCCGAGGCTCGCGCAGGTCCGCCCCGAACGTTTGTTGCTCGAGCACTACTACGAGCAGCTGCGGGACGCGCTGGCCACCATGGCGCAGGCGGGGGTCGTGCACGGCGACCTCTCGCCGTACAACACGCTCGCCGCCGGTGAGCGCCTCGTCATCATCGACCTCCCGCAGATCGTGGACCTGGTCGGCAACCCCCGCGGGATGGACTTCCTGCTCCGCGACTGCGCCAACATGTGCCAGTGGTTCCGGGCACGCGGGCTCGAGGTGGACGAGCAGGAGCTGTTCGGGGAGCTGATGGCCCACGCGTTCTGAGCAACCCGGTGCCGGGGCCGGTGGAGCGGCTGGTTGGCTTGCCCCGTGAGGCGCACCCACGGACGCATCGTCGACATCACCACCCTCCCCGACCTCGACGCCCGGCTGGCCCGCGGCGCCCGGTCGCTGGAGGGCTGGCGGATCGTGGGCGTCGACCTCACCGAGCGCGCCAGCGTCCTGCTGTCGCGTTCGGTGGCCTCGGCCCTCTTCCTCGGCTGCACCYTCGCCGACGGGGACGAGGATGCGGTACGCCGCCGCGGCGGGGTGGTGCTCCCCGACCTGGCCGCCAGCCCGGTCGACACCTACCGCACGACGCTCTACGCGCCCCGCGACCTCTACGACACGCCCCGCTACGGCGCCTCCCTCGACGCCCGGGCCTACGCCTGGTCCCAGCGTCGCGCCGAGCGCGGGGCAGCCTCCCAGGAGGAGGCCCTCGCCCGGGCCCTGCACGACCACGCCATCGACCAGGCCCTCGCGGTCTGGATCGCCGGACGGCGGATCCTGGGTGTGATGGGCGGTCACGCGCTCGAGCGCGGCTCCGCGGGGTACGCCGACGCCGCGCGGCTCGGGCAGGCCGTGGGGTCGGCGGTGACGGTGGCCACCGGCGGTGGTCCCGGCGCCATGGAGGCCGCCAACCTCGGTGCCCTGCTGTCCGCCTCGGGCTCCGAGACCCTCGACGCGGCGCTGGAGGTACTGGCCACGGTGCCGTCCTTCACGCCGGACGTCGGGGCGTGGGCGGACGCGGCGTTCACGGTGGTCGACGGGGTGACCGATCCCGTCGAGTCGCTCGGCATCCCCACGTGGCACTACGGCCACGAGCCGCCGAACCCCTTCGCCACCGCCATCGCGAAGTACTTCCGCAACGCCACCCGCGAGGCGGTGCTGCTGGAGGTGTGCACCGCGGGGATCGTGTTCCTCCCCGGCGCCGGCGGGACCGTGCAGGAGATCTTCCAGGACGCCTGCGAGAACTACTACGCCGACGAGTCCTCGATCGCCCCGATGGTGCTGGTCGGGCGCGAGCACTGGACGGACACCGTGCCGGCGTGGCCGCTGCTCGAGACGCTGGCGCGGGGACGGGCCATGGAGCAGCACGTGCACCTCGTGGACACAGTGCCCGAGGCCGCCGACCTCGTCGCGTCGTACGCCTAGGCTCCGCGCGGTCAGGCCTCGGCGGCGAGCTGCCCGCAGGCCCCGTCGATCTCGCGCCCGCGGGTGTCGCGGACGGTGGTGGGGATGCCCTTGGCCTCGAGCCGGCGGACGAACTCGCGCTCGTCCTTGGGGTCACTGGCCGTCCATTTCGAGCCGGGCGTCGGGTTGAGCGGGATCAGGTTGACGTGCACCCAGCCCCAGTCGCCGTACGAGTTGAGGACGTCTCCCAGCAGGTCGGCACGCTCGGCCTGGTCGTTGATGCCGCGCATCATGGCGTACTCGATGGAGACGCGGCGCTTGGTGACCCGGGCGTAGTTCCAGGCCGCCTCGACGGTCTCGGCGACCGAGAAGCGGGTGTTGATCGGCACCAGCTCGTTGCGCAGCTCGTCGTCGGGGGCGTGCAGGCTCAGCGCAAGGGTGACCGGGATGCCCTCCTCGGTCAGCTGGTTGATCCGCGGCACCAGGCCGACGGTGGAGACGGTGATGCCGCGGGCGCTCATGCCGAGGCCGGCGGGTGCGGGGTCGGTGAGGCGGCGTACGGCGCCGATGACGGCCTTGTAGTTGGCCAGCGGCTCCCCCATCCCCATGAAGACGACGTTGGAGACGCGACCGGGACCGCCGGGCACCTCGCCCCGGGCCATCGACCGGGCGCCGGCGACGACCTGCTCGACGATCTCGGCGGTGGACATGTTGCGCTGGAGCCCGCCCTGGCCGGTGGCGCAGAAGGGGCAGGCCATCCCGCAGCCCGCCTGGCTGGACACGCAGACGGTGGCGCGGTCGGGGTAGCGCATCAGCACCGACTCGACGAGCGCGCCGTCGAAGAGCTTCCACAGCGTCTTGCGGGTGGTCCCCTTGTCGGCCTCCTGGGTGCGCAGCGGCGTCATCAGGTGGGGCAGCAGCGCGGCCACCAGCTCGTCGCGCTGGGTGGCCGGGAGGTCGGTCATCTCCGCGGGGTCGTCGACGAGGCGACCGAAGTAGTGCGTGGACAGCTGCTTGGCCCGGAAGCCGGGCAGGCCCATCTCGGTCAGCAGGTCCTTGCGGCCCGCCTCGTCGAGGTCGGCGAGGTGGCGCGGCGGCTTCTTGCGACCCCGCGGCTCGTTGAAGACGAGGGGCAGGGTCTTGATGGGTTCGGTCTCGGGAGCAGACATCAGGCCCCGAGTCTCCCACCGACGGGCCGACCCGGGCCAATGCCCGTCCACCGCGGCGTCGTCATGTGAGCGGCACCACGTCGGCGGCTCCGAGGCGGGCCGCGTCTGCGGTCTCGTCGTCGGGCTGCACCTGGCTCTCCCGCTCGGCCTTCACCCGGGCCCGGTAGTGCTCGACCTCGAGCGCCACCTGCGCCTCGCTCCATCCGAGCACGGGGGCCACCAGCGCGGCGGCCTCCTCCATCGCGCCCAGGCCGCGGTCGAAGGTCTCGATCGAGATGCGGGTACGCCGCGTCAGCACGTCGTCCAGGTGCCGGGCTCCCTCGTGGCTGGCGGCGTAGACGACCTCGACCCGCAGGTAGTCCTCGGCGCCGGTCAGCGGCTCCCCCAGGGACGGGTCGGCCTCCACGAGGGCGAGCAGCTCGTGGACGAGCGTGCCGTAGCGCTGCAGGAGGTGCTCGATCCACACGTCGTGCAGCCCGGTGTCCGAGGACAGTCGGTGCCGGGCGTTCCACAGCGCGTGGTAGCCGTCGGCGCCCAGCAGCGGCACCTTCTCGGTGATCGACGCCGGCACCCGGCGGTCGATCTCCTCCAGCCCGTAGACCGCCTCGTCGACGACGTCCTTGGCCATCACCCGGTAGGTCGTGTACTTGCCGCCGGCAACCACCACGAGCCCGGGCGCGGGGTGCCCGACCGCGTGCTCGCGCGACAGCTTGGAGGTCGCGTCGGACTCGCCCTCGAGCAACGGCCGCAGCCCGGCGTAGACACCCTCGACGTCGTCGCGGGTCAGCGGCTGCTCGAGCACCGCGTTGACGTGCTCCAGCAGGTAGTCGATGTCGGCCTCGCTGGCGGCCGGGTGCGCCTTGTCGAGCTCCCAGTCGGTGTCGGTGGTGCCGATGATCCAGTGCCGCCCCCACGGGATGACGAAGAGCACGGACTTCTCGGTGCGCAGGATGAGCCCGACCTCCGAGCGGATCCGGTCCTTGGGCACCACGAGGTGGACGCCCTTGCTGGCCCGCACCTTGAACGAGCCCCGCTGCCCGCCCAGCGACTGGGTCTCGTCGGTCCACACGCCGGTCGCGTTGATGACCTGCCGGGCGCGCACCGTGATGGTGTCGCCCGTCTCGAGGTCGCGTACCACGGCGCCGGTGACCCGCTCCCCCTCGCGCGTGAGCTCGACGACGCGTGCCCGCGAGGCCACGTGGGCGCCGTACGCCGCCGCGGTGCGGGACAGGAACATGGTGTGCCGGGCGTCGTCGACCTGGGCGTCGTAGTAGTGCAGCGCGCCGACCAACGCGTCCTTGCGGAGCGACGGCACCAACCGCCGGGCTCCTCGCCGGGTCAGGTGCTTGTGCAGGGGCACGCCGGCGCGCCCCGACACGCGGGCCATCGCGTCGTACAGGGCGACGCCGGAGCCGGCGTACAGCCGCTCCCACACGCGGTGGCGCAGCGGGTAGAGGAACGGCACCGGCCGCACCAGGTGCGGAGCGAGCTCCTGGATGAGCAGCCCACGCTCCTTCAACGCCTCCGCCACCAGCCCGAAGTCGAGCATCTCCAGGTAGCGCAGTCCGCCGTGGATGAGCTTGCTCGACCTGCTCGAGGTGCCCGACGCGAAGTCGCGCGCCTCGACCAGCCCCACCCGCAGACCCCGGGTCGCGGCATCCAGGGCGGCACCCCCGCCCACCACGCCCCCGCCGATCACCAGGACGTCGAGCTGCTCGGTGGCCATGGCGTGCAGGGACGCCGCGCGGGACTCGGGGGACAACGGGACGGCTCTCATGGTGGTGCCTCTCTCGGGGGGGGTCTACGGGTGGATCACGCGCCGGAGCGCGGTGGGGCGTGAGGGTCGACCGGCTCAGTCGACGTCCACCCAGTCCAACGTCCTGCTGACGGCTTTCTTCCACTGCGCGTGACCGGCGGAGCGCTGCTCCTCGTCCCACTGCGGGGACCACCGCTTGCCCTCGTTCCAGTTCTTGCGCAGCTCGTCGGTGTTCTCCCAGAACCCGACCGCCAGGCCCGCGGCGTAGGCCGCGCCCAGGCAGGTGGTCTCGGCCACGACCGGCCGGCTGACCTCGACGCCGAGCACGTCGGCCTGGATCTGCATGCACAGCTCGTTGGCCGTCACGCCGCCGTCGACCTTCAGCACCTCGAGCTTGACCCCGGAGTCCTGCTCCATCGCGTCGGCGACGTCGCGACTCTGGTAGCAGATGGCCTCGAGGGTCGCCCGCGCCACGTGGGCGTTGGTGTTGTAGCGCGACAGGCCGACGATCGCGCCCCGTGCGTCCGAGCGCCAGTAGGGGGCGAACAGGCCGGAGAACGCGGGCACGAAGTAGACGCCGCCGTTGTCCTCCACCTGCCGGGCGAGCGACTCGCTCTGCGACGCACCGGAGATGATGCCGAGCTGGTCACGCAGCCACTGGACCGCCGAGCCGGTGACGGCGATGGAGCCCTCCAGCGCGTAGACCGGCGCGTCGTCGCCGAAGCGGTAGCAGACCGTGGTGAGCAGGCCGTTCTTGGAGCGCACCAGCTCGGTGCCGGTGTTGAGCAGCATGAAGTTGCCGGTGCCGTACGTGTTCTTGGCCTCCCCCGGCTCGAAGCAGACCTGGCCGACGGTGGCGGCCTGCTGGTCGCCGAGGATGCCGGTCAGCGGCACCTCGCCGCGGAACGGCCCGTCGGCGCGGGTCGTGCCGTAGCCCTCCGGGCAGCTCGAGGACTTGATCTCGGGGAGCATGGCCCGGGGGATGTCGAAGAGGGCGATGAGCTCGTCGTCCCACTCGCACGTCTCGAGGTCCATCAGCATCGTGCGGCTGGCGTTGGTGACGTCGGTGACGTGCACACCCCCGTCGACCCCACCGGTGAGGTTCCAGATCAGCCAGGAGTCGGTCGTGCCGAAGATGACGTCGCCCTTCTCCGCGGACTCGCGCACCCCGTCGACGTTCTCGAGGATCCACTGGATCTTGGCCCCCGAGAAGTACGTCGCCGGCGGCAGCCCGGCGCGCTGGCGGATCAGGTCCCCGTGACCGTCCCGCTCGAGCTTGGAGGCGATGCGGTCGGTGCGGGTGTCCTGCCACACGATCGCGTTGTAGACCGGCCGGCCGGTGCGCTTGTCCCACACGACCGCCGTCTCGCGCTGGTTGGTGATCCCCACGGCGGCGAGGTCCTCGTGGCCCAACTCGGCCTTGCGCAGCGCCGTCTGGATCACCGAGCTGGTGCGCTCCCAGATCTCCACCGGGTCGTGCTCCACCCACCCGGCCTGGGGCATCACCTGCTCGTGCTCGAGCTGGTGGCGGGCGACCTCCTCACCGGCGTGGTCGAAGATCATGAAGCGGGTGCTGGTGGTGCCTTGGTCGACTGCTCCGACGTACTCGGCCATGGTGTGCTCCTTCGTCCTGTGGATGGGCGGTCTGCTGGGGGCGGGCGGTGCCGCCGGCTGGGTTCAGCGCTGGGTGGTCGGCTCCGTCACGGGCTCACTCACGACGACCTCATCCTCCTCCGTGGGCGTCAGGTGCCATCCGATCAGCACCTTGCAGAGGACGCCACACACGAGTCTCCGATGATGGGGGCGACGATCGGGAGCCAGACGTAGAGATCGCCGTTCTGGTCGCGCAGGGCGTCGTCGTCGGTGTCCCCGGGCGCGGCGTACGCCGCCGGGCTCGCCGTCGGCTACTGGCCGGACCTGGAGGGCCTGCGCGCCACCTGGCGGCGCGCAGCGGTGTGGGATCCCCAGATGAGCGAGCGTCGCGCCGACGCGGCCGGGCGGAGTGGACCCGCGCTGTGGAGAGCACGCTGCGGTGGGCGGCGGAGGCCTGAGCCGACCGCCCGCCCTCACTTCACGTCGTACTGGACCATGAAGTAGAGGACCAGCGACGTCACGCCGAGGACCACCAGCGCGGTGACCACCATGCCGATCACCATGAAGATGGCGAAGCGGCGCGTCTTGCGCTGCGAGAGCAGCACGATCGGCACGACCAGGGCGATCAGCACGAAGGGGAACAGCTGCTGGGCGCGCTCGTAGGAGAACGCCAGGCGCAGCAGTCCGGCGAAGCCGCCCGGCAGCGCGGTGACGAACAGCATGCCGGCGAAGAAGCCGGTGATCCCGGCGAAGGTCGGGTGGCTGCGGTGCCACCAGCCACCCTCGACCGTCGGCTCGACCCGGGGCTGTGTCTCGGTCGTCTCCGGGGTGCTCATGGGGATCATCGTAGGACGGCGGGGACCTCGAGCACGTCGGGCATGCCGAGGGACGCCCACCTGATGAGGTCGGGCTCACCTCCCGTCAACGCGGCCATCAGCAGGGTCAAGGCGGTGCCGTGGCCGACCAGCACCACGTCGTCGTCCCCGTGGACGTCGAGGATCCGGCGCACGGCCGGCAGCAGGCGGTCGTGGGTGTCCTGCAGCGGCTCCCAGCCGGGCGCAGCGGGCGTCGTCGGGTCCGCGAACGCGCCCCGGACCCGGTCGGGGAAGTCGTCGAGCCACCCCGCGGCCCGCTCGTGCTCGCGGAGCTCGTCGACGATCCCGACGTCGCCGTCGGTGAGCAGCTGGGCGGTCTGCCGGGCCTTCGGCTCGGGCGAGCAGAACCACGCGGCCCGCACCGGGAGCCGTCCCGACTCGCGCAGCGCCCAGACGGCGTCGAAGCCCGCGGGGTCGAGGTCCCACGCGCTGGCCGGTCGCTCCGGGTCGACCAGGGGCAGGCCGTGGCGGACGAGGAACAGGGTCATGACAAGAACTCCCGGGCGCCGCGGAGCGGGGTCCGGAGCAGGTCGGCGGCGAGCGACGAGTCCAGGCGTACGTCGATCGGTCCCGGCACGCCCAGGGCGGCCCGGCTGCCTGGGCGGAGCCGGTCCGCGTCGAGCCCGTCCCGGAGGGCGACCAGACGCCCGAGCTCGTGGCGGCTCAGCGCATCGGCGCCCCCGAGGTGCAGGACCCCGGCGAGCCCGGTGCCGGCCAGCTCCGCGATCTCGACCAGGGCGGCCGAGAGGTCGCCGACGTCCACGGGGCACCGCCGCTCGTCGGAGAACAGCACGCCGTCGACACCCCCGGCGAGGCGGTGGAACAGCTGCTCGTGCGGGGAGCGGCCATCGCCGAGGACCAAGGAGGTCCGGGCCACGACGGCGTCGGGACAGAGCGCGAGCACGGCGGTCTCCGCTGCTGCCTTGGCGGCTCCGTACGCGGTGATCGGGTCTGGCGGCGCGGACTCGGCATACACGCCGTCGGCCCCGGAGAAGACCGCGTCGCTGGAGACGAGCACCATGCGCGCGCCGTGCCGCGCGGCCGCCACGGCGACGTGCACGCTGCCCGTGGCGGTGACGTGCCAGTCGGCCTGGACGTAGGCGGTGTGCACGACCGCGTCCGGGCGCACCTCCGCCACGAGCCTCTCGATCGCGGCCGCGTCACGCAGGTCGGCGTCCGCGGACCCCGCCGGCACGACGTCATGACCGCCCGCCCTGGCCGCCGCGACGACACGACCACCGAGGTAGTCGTGGCGGCCACCGGTCACCAGCAGGCGCACGTCGGCCGTCCCTCAGAACACGAGGTAGTGGAGCRGGAGCCAGATCGGCGCGATCGTCGCCAGCAACGAGTCGAGGCGGTCCATCAGACCGCCGTGACCGGGAATGACCTGGCTCATGTCCTTGATGCCCAGGTCGCGCTTGATCACCGACTCGCACAGGTCGCCGAGGGTCGCCATCACCGCGGCGATGAGGCCGAGGGCCACGCCCACCCACCAGTCGCCGTCGAGGAGGTAGACGACCAGGGCCACGCCGGAGGCGACGCAGAAGACCAGCGAGCCGACGAAGCCCTCCCACGACTTCTTGGGCGAGATGACCGGCGCCATCGGGTGCTTTCCGAAGAGCACGCCCGCGATGTAACCGCCGATGTCGGAGGCGATCGTGACGAGGATGAAGGTGATGATCCCCTTGACGCCCTCGTCGTACGGCTCGAAGCCGGTGGCCCCGCCCTCGGCGAGCATCAGGGCCACGAACGAGCCCAGGAACGGCACGTAGATCAGCGTGAAGACCGAGGCGGTGGCGTTCTTGACGTAGCCGTCGATGCCGCGCCGCAGCAGCCACAGCATGATCACGAGTGCGGTCACGGCCGTGGCCGTCACCAGCGCGGGCGCGCCCCAGAAGTAGGCGACGACGACCATGACGACCCCGCCCACCATGAGCGGCTGCTCCGGCAGGTCGATCTCCTTGGCGGACATCCCCTTGCGGAGCTCCCACACGGCCACCAGGACGGCGGCCGCGACGATGAACATGAAGGCCGTCTTCCACACCGCGAGGGACACGGCGATGGCGACGAGCAGCACCACGGCGGAGCCGATCGCGGCCGGCAGGTTGCGGCCCGCGCGACCGTGGTCCTTCGGCGGTGCTGGGGAGGCGGGCATGCTCGGGGACGCCATCAGACCTCGAGCAGCTCGGCTTCCTTGTTCTTGAGCATCT
Source organism: Nocardioides sp. P4_G4 (assembly GCF_056401085.1). Taxonomy (NCBI): domain Bacteria; kingdom Bacillati; phylum Actinomycetota; class Actinomycetes; order Propionibacteriales; family Nocardioidaceae; genus Nocardioides; species Nocardioides sp. P4_G4. The sequence goes on along the minus strand of NZ_JBFUKA010000037.1, from coordinate 20,414 downwards.
CGTCGATCGTGTCGGTGTGCTTCTTGGTGGTGACGTCGAGCTTCTTCTCACCGCCGGTGACGTCGTCCTTGCCGACCTCGCCGTCCTTCTCGAGCTTCTCCATGCCCTGCTTGGCCGTGCGGCGCAGGTTGCGGACCGCGATCCGGCCGTCCTCGGCCTTGCCGCGCGCGAGCTTGATGTACTCCTTGCGGCGCTCCTCGGTCAGCTCGGGGAAGCCGCAGCGCAGCACCTTGCCGTCGTTGGCCGGGTTGACGCCGAGGTCGGAGTCGCGGATCGCGCGCTCGATGCTGCCCATCGCACCGATGTCGTACGGCGAGATCAGGATCGTGCGCGCGTCCTGCGAGGTGAACGACGCCAGCTGCTGGATCGGCGTGGGCGAGCCGTAGTAGTCGACGACGATCTTGTTGAACATGTTGGGGTGCGCCCGGCCGGCACGGATCGCGGCGAACTCCTCGCGGGTCGCCTCGACCGACTTGGCCATCTTCTGGTCGGCCTCGTTCAGGACGTCGTTGATCACGTGCTTGCTCCTCGGCGAATCGGTCGTGCGTCGACAGGGGTCTCGGGTCTGGGGTCGTGAGCGATCATCCGTCTCGGCTCACGAGCGTGCCAATCTTCTCACCCTGCACGGACCGGGCGATCGTGCCGGGGGTGGAGAGGTTGAAGAAGACCATGGACATGTCGTTGTCCCTGGCCAGGCTGATGGCGGTGGCGTCGGCGACCTTGAGGTTGCGCGCGAGGTACTCGTCGTAGCTCAGGTCGTCGAACTTCACGGCGTCCGGGTGGGTCTTGGGGTCGGAGTCGTAGACCCCGTCGACCCCCTGCTTGCCCATCAGGATGACCTCGCAGTGCGTCTCGAGGGCGCGCTGAGCGGCGACCGTGTCGGTGGAGAAGTAGGGCATGCCGGCGCCGGCGCCGAAGATGACGACCCGGCCCTTCTCGAGGTGCCGGATGGCGCGGCGCGGGATGTAGGGCTCGGCGACCTGACCCATCGCGATGGCGCTCTGCACCCGGGTCTCGACACCCTGCTGCTCGATCAGGTCCTGGAGGGCGAGGCAGTTCATCACCGTGCCCAGCATGCCCATGTAGTCGGCGCGAGCGCGGTCCATCCCGCGCTGCTGCAGCTCGGCGCCGCGGAAGAAGTTGCCCCCGCCGACGACGATCGCGACCTGCACACCCTCGCGGGCCACGTCGGCGACCTCCTTGGCGATCGCGCTGATCACGTCGAGGTCGAGACCGACCTGGCCACCACCGAACACCTCTCCCGAGAGCTTGAGCAGGACGCGGTTGTAGGCGGTCACAGGTGGTTCCCTTCGATGACGGGTGGGTCGGGGCAAACCTACCGGTGGGTCACCCCTCCCGGCGAACGCGGCGCCCGACCGGGCGGCTACGACGACGGGGCCGGCACGACTCTCGTCGTACCGGCCCCGTCGGGGTGCCCCGGACGGTGTGTCCGGTGCGGGTGGCGTGTCAGCCGGTCAGGCGCCGACCTCGAAGCGCGCGAAGCGCTTCACGGTGGTGCCGGCCTCGTCGAGGACCGTCTTGACCGACTTCTTGTTCTCGGTCACCGACGGCTGGTCGAGGAGGGCGACCTCCTTGTAGAAGCCGTTGAGGCGACCCTCGGTGATCTTCGCGATGGCACCCTCGGGCTTGCCCTCCTCGCGGGAGGTGGCCTCGGCGATCTCGCGCTCCTTGGCGACGACGTCCGCGGGGACCTCGTCACGGGAGAGGTACGACGGACGCATCGCGGCGATCTGCTTGGCGGCACCCTCGGCGCCGGCCTCGCTGCCGTCGAACTCCACGAGCACGCCGATGGCGGGCGGCAGGTCGGCGGAACGCTTGTGCATGTAGGCCACGGTCTCGCCGTCGAAGTAGACGACCCGACCGAGCTCGATCTTCTCGCCGATCGTCATGGCCAGGCCGTCGACGACCTCGCTGACGGTCTTGTCGCCGAGCGAGACGGCCTTGAGGGCCTCCGCGTCGCCGGCCTTGGCCTCGGCGGCCGCGTCGGCGATCTGCTGGGCGGTCGACACGAACTCGTCGCCCTTGGCCACGAAGTCGGTCTCGCACTTGAGCTCGACCAGGGCGCCGCCGGAGCGGGCGACCAGACCGGCCGAGGCCTCGCGCTCGGCACCGCGCTCGGCCATCTTCTTGCCCAGCTTGATGCGGATGAGCTCGGCGGCCTTGTCGAAGTCGCCGTCGGCCTCGGTGAGGGCCTTCTTGCAGTCCATCATGCCGGCGCCGGTGAGCTCGCGGAGCTTCTTGACGTCAGCGGCGGTGATGTTCGCCATGTTCCTTCTTCCTCGAAGTAGACAGGTGAGTGATGAGCGGGGAGAAGGAGGTCAGTCCTTCTTCTCGGCGTTGACGAAGCCGGCAGCCTCGGCGGCCTCGGGGGTGCGGAACCACACCTCGGCGTTGGTGCGGTCGTACCAGGGGCTGGTGGGCGCGTGGAACTTCTTGGAGCCCTCGTTGCCCTTGATGTCGAAGCCCTCGGGAGCCGAGCCGTCCTCGAGCGCGACGGCGGAGTCGGCGCCGTACGGGGCGTCGGTCTTCTCGTCGGTCGTGGTCCCAGCCTTCTCGTCGGCCTTGTCCTCGGTCTCCTCCTCGACCTTGACGTCGGTCGCGGCCTCGGCGGCAGCGTCGGCGGCGGGCGCCTCGGACGCGGCACCGGTGGACTCGGCGGCCGGGGTGTCGTCGGTCTTGGCGTCGCCACCGGTGGCCTCGACGGCCGCCTTCTCGGCGTCACCGGCGAGGAGCTCGCGCTCCCACTCGGCCAGCGGCTCGGCGGCCGTGGCGTCGGTGTTCTTGGCGCCCGAGCGGGACATGAGGCCCTCGGCGACGGCGTCGGCGACCACGCGGGTCAGCAGGCCCACGGCGCGGATGGCGTCGTCGTTGCCCGGGATCGGGAAGTCGACGAGGTCGGGGTCGCAGTTGGAGTCGAGGATGCCGATGATCGGGATCCGCAGCTTGCGGGCCTCCTCGACGGCGAGGTGCTCCTTGTTGGTGTCGACGATCCATACGGCCGAAGGCACCTTCGTCATGTCGCGGATGCCGCCGAGGGTCTTGTCGAGCTTGGTGCGCTCCCGCTTCATCTGCAGGAGCTCCTTCTTGGTGCGGTTGGAGCCCGCGACGTCGTCGAAGTCGATCTCGTCGAGCTCCTTGAGGCGGTTGATCCGCTGGTGCACCGTCTGGAAGTTGGTGAGCATGCCACCGAGCCAGCGCTGGTTGACGTAGGGCATCCCGACGCGCGTCGCCTGCTCGGCGATGGCCTCCTGGGCCTGCTTCTTGGTGCCGACGAACATCACGACACCGCCCTTGGCGACGGTCTCCTTGACGAAGGCGTAGGACCGGTCGATGTAGGCCAGCGACTGCTGCAGGTCGATGATGTAGATGCCGTTGCGCTCGGTCATGATGAAGCGCTTCATCTTGGGGTTCCAACGACGGGTCTGGTGACCGAAGTGGACGCCGCTCTCGAGCAGCTGGCGCATGGTGACGACTGCCATGGTGTTCTCCTGTGTGATGGAGGCGCTCGCGGTGTGCCCGGCCTTCTGGCAGGCCGGGCCGGGAGCGGATCTCCGGTTGAATTCAGTTGCTGCACCCGACGGGTGTCGGTTGCCCTGACGCTCGCGCGCGATCCGATCCGCGCTGGTGCTGCGGAACCAATGGATTCGCGCCCACGGGCGGCCGGCCTCCACGGAGAGAGCCCGTCGCGGTCTGCGAGCGTGCGAAGTCAGCCCAAGGTGCTGGGCCGCTCTGCGAATCGTAGGTCACGTCCGCCGCGACGAGCCAATCGAGGTGCCACCGGCCCCCCGAGCGTCCACAGCCGCGAGACCGGCACCCGCCCTCCACCGAACGGCGCTTGCTGATCGCTGCCGCCGGCTTCGGCCCGCACGCTCGCTCCATGAGCGTCCAGTCCCCTCGCCTGCGTGCGTCCGCCCGTCGGGCGGTGTCCGCCGCCACCCTGGTCGTCGTCGTCCTCCTCGTCGTCTCTCCCGTCCGGGGCGAGGAGCCGGACCCGGTCGGCGTGTGGCCGCTCGATCCCCGGCCCGAGGTGGTGGCGACGTTCGACCCGCCCGACGACCCGTGGGGTGCCGGGCACCGGGGTGTCGACCTGGCCGGACGGATCGGGCAGCCGGTGCGCACCGCGCTGCCCGGTGAGGTCGTGTTCGCCGGGACGATCGCGGGAAAGCCCGTGGTGAGCGTGTCGCACGGGGACACCCGGACGTCGTACGAGCCGGTGGTGGCCTCCGTCACCGTCGGCACCCGGCTGGCGGCCGGGGACGTGGTCGGGATGCTCGACCTGTCGGCCAGCCACTGCTTCCCCCGTGCATGCCTCCACTGGGGTTGGCGGCGCGGGGACACCTACCTCGACCCGCTCGACCTGGTCGGCGGCGGACCCGTGCGACTGCTRCCGCTGTGGCGCGACGAGCCGGTCGCCACCGGTGCCTGGCGACCGCCCGTCCACCCGTACGCCGCCTGGGTGCCACCGATCCCCACGCGATCGCCCCGGTCGACCCCCATGGTTCCGGTCCAGCCGCCGGAGGCTCCCGGCTGGCGGGTCGCCGGTCACCTCCCCTGACGGCACCGTCGACGCCGGCGGCCGGGCGTCGCACCTAGGCGCGGGGGTGCGCCTGGCGGTAGGTGGCGCGGAGGCGGTCGGTCGTGACGTGCGTGTAGAGCTGGGTGGTGGCCAGCGAGGCGTGCCCGAGCAGCTCCTGGACCGAACGCAGGTCGGCGCCCCCCTCGAGCAGGTGGGTCGCCGCGGTGTGCCGGAGCCCGTGCGGCCCGATGTCGGGCGCGCCGGGGACATCGGCGATACGCCGGTGCACGAGCTCGCGGACCACCCGCTGGTCGATGCGTCGGCCCCGGGCGCCGAGGAAGACGGCCGCGCCGGCACCCTCGACCCGCAGGACGGGGCGGCCGAGCTCGAGCCAGAACTTCAGGGCCCGGGCGGCCGGACGTCCGTAGGGGACGGAGCGCTCCTTGCGCCCCTTGCCGAAGACCCGGACGACCTGACGGTCGTCGTCGATGTCGTCGATGTCGAGGCCGACCAGCTCTCCCACCCGGATGCCAGTGGCGTAGAGCAGCTCCAGCATCGCGACGTCGCGCAGGCCGACCGGGCTTCCGTCGTCGGCGAGCTTCGCGGCCGAGCGGATGAGGTCGGCCGCCTCGTCGGCGCGCAGCACGGGAGGCAGGGTCTTGTGCTGCTTGGGCGAGCCGAGCGAGGCACCGGCGTCGATCGGCGCGCGTCCGGTGCGCTGCAGCCAGGCGGTGAAGACGCGCGCCGCGGTGGCTCGGCGCGCGAGGGTCGTGCGTGACTTGCCCAGCGTCTGCTGCTTGGCGAGCCAGGACCGCAGTGCCCGCAGGTCGAGGTCGGCAACCTCCTCGAAGCCCAGCCGTCGGGCGTGGTCGAGCAGCGACGAGACGTCACCGAGGTAGGCGCGGACCGTGTGGGCCGTGAGGTCGCGCTCGGAGACGAGGTGGCGCTCGTAGTCGCCCAGCAGCCGCACGAAGCCCTCGGGGAGCCCGTCGGACTCGGCGACGTCGGCCTGCTCACTCACCCGCCGATCGTAGGTCGAGGACCGGGTCCTGGTCGTGAGGCTCGTCGCGGGCCAGTCGCCATCCGTGGTCGGTGCGACGGACCCACCCGGCGGAGCCGAGCCGCTCCAGCGCACCCTGGACGTGCTGGAGCGCCACACCGGCGGCCACCGCGATGCTGTCGGCACCAGCCGACCGGCCCACCGGTACCGCGTCCAGCACCCGCCGGTCACGCCGGTCGAGCCGGTCCCGGGGGCGGGTGGGCGCACGGCGCACGTCCACGAGGTGCTCCCCCGCCGCCCCCACCAGCTCCAGGACGTCGGCGCCACTCGTGACCAGGTGCATCGCCCCCTTGCGAACCTGCTCGTGGACCCCCTGGGACGTGACGCTCGTGACCGGACCCGGCACGCCCATCACGACCCGGTTGAGGACCTCGGCCCACCGCGACGAGCTCAGGGCCCCGCTGCGCAGCGCAGCCTCCACCACCACGGTGCCGACCGACAAGGCCGCGATCAGCCGGTTGCGGCCCAGGAAGCGGGACCTCAACGGCGCGCTGCCCGGCGGCACCTCCGAGACGATCAGTCCGGTGGTGGCGATGTGGTCGATCAGAGCGCGGTGGGCAGTCGGGTAGGCGCGCTCGGGACCGCAGGCCAGCACCGTCACCGTGGTGCCCCCGGCCGCGAGTGCCCCGCGGTGGGCCGCCTGGTCGATGCCTGCCGCCGCCCCCGAGATCACGACCATCCCGGCACGGGCGACCGTCGCGGAGAGGTCGGAGGCAACACGCTCGCCGTAGGTCGTCGCGGAGCGCGAGCCCACCACGGCGACCATCGGCGGCAGCTCGTCGAGGCGACGCGGCCCGCGCAACCAGAGCCCGACGGGCACACCACCGAGCCCGGAGTGGTGGGCCTCGGGTGCCGCGAGGTCGTCGAGGGTGAYCGGCCACTCGGCGTCGTGGGGCGTGACGAACCGGATGCCGAGTCGGTCGGCCTGGTCCAGCTCACGCACGGGGTCGACGGACCCCAGCCGCTGCGCGAGGTCGCGCTGCGCGTCGTCGAGCGAGTGCTGGGCCAGCAGTCCGTCGAGCACGGCCACCGGACCCAGGTCGCGCACGAGGCCGCACAGGCGTGGGTCCCCCGGCTCGCCGATGCGACTCAGCACCACGCGGGCGAGGCGGTCGGGCAGGGGGCTCATCCGGCCTGCCTGATGTCGGCCGCGGACAGCGGCGCCGCGGTGCGCAGGGCCAGGGCCAGCTCGGTCTCGGCGGTGCCGGGGCGCTCGACCCCGCGCAGGTCGGCCACCGTCCACGCCAGTCGCTGGACGCGCGTCACCCCGCGACGGGTCAACGAGCCGGACCGCAGGCCGTCGTCGAGGACCCGTTGGCCGGCCAGCTCGAGCGGCCACTCGCGGGCGAGGACCGGTCCGGGCACCATGCCGTTGAGCTGCCAGGACCGTCCGTCGTAGCGTCGGGCCTGGGCCTCCCGCGCCCGCTCCACCCGGGCGCGCACCGTCGCGGAGTCGACGCGGGGCGCGAAGACGTCGTGGGCCGCGTCGGCGCTCACCGGCTCGACGTCGCGCCAGATGTCGATGCGGTCCACGATCGGGCCCACCAGCTTGCGACGGTAGGCGTTGCGCGCCGGCTCGAGGCAGGTGCACGTGGTGGTGACCGAGGTGCTGAAGTTGCCGCACGGGCAGGGGTTGGCCGCCAGCACCACCATCGAGCGGGCCGGGAAGGTCGCCGTGGCCTCGCCGCGCGCGAGGGTGATCTCGCCGCTCTCGAGCGGTTGGCGCAACGCGTCGATGACGTCGGCCCGGAAGAGGGGGAACTCGTCGAGGAAGAGCACGCCGTGGTGGGCACGGCTGATGCCGCCGGGCCGGACCCGGCCGGTCCCTCCGCCGACGATGCTGGCCTTGCTCGCGTCGTGGTGGGGAGCGAAGTAGGGCGGCCGGTGCACCAGCCCGTCGCCGTCGCGGAGCAGCCCGGCCAGCGAGTGCAGGGCGGTCACCTCCAGCGCCTGGGCGGTGGTGAGATCGGGCAGGATCGTCGGGAGCCGCTCGGCGAGGCTGGTCTTGCCGGCACCGCGAGGGCCGTTGAGCATGAGGTGGTGCCCGCCGGCGGCGGCCACCTCCAGGGCGTACTTGGCGTCCTCCATCCCGTCGAGGTCGTCGAGGTCGAAGGACTCCACGGCTCCGCGCCGGGCGGGCAGCAGCGAGGTGCGGACCGGCTCGGCGACGGGTGCCGCGTCGGGCACCTCCTCGCCCCGGAGCTCGGCCACGACCTGCGCCAGCGAGCGCATGCCGAAGACCTCCATGCCCGGGACCATGGCCGCCTCCTGCGCCTGGGACTCGGGCACGAACACCCGGCGGATCCCCCGCGCGGACGCCGCGATGACCATGGGCAGCACCCCGGCCACCGGACGCAGGCTGCCGGACAGGGACAGCTCACCGACGAAGACCGTCGCGACGAGGGACGACGCCGGGACGGCACCGCAGGCCGCCCGCACGCCCACGGCGATGGCCAGGTCGAAGTGGGTGCCGCTCTTGGGCAGGTCGGCGGGTGCCAGCAGGATGGTGACCCGGAAGGTCGCCGGCCAGGTGTCCTTGGACCCCTGGGCCGAGTTGTTGATGGCCATCCGCACCCGGTCTCGGGCCTCGTGCAGGGAGGCGTCAGGTCGGCCCACCACGAAGGTGCCGACGGTCCCCGGGGAGACGGCCACCTGGACGTCGATGAGGTGTCCCTCCGCCCCGACCAGCGCGATCGAGCACGCGGTCGCGACGCGCATCACGTCAGACCCGGCACGTGGTCGATCTCGACCGGGCCCCGGCGCGGGGAGATGACGCACACCATGTCGAGCCGGACGTCGAGGGGGCGCACGTGGTGGGCCTGCAGCCAGCGGGCGGCCAGGGCGCGCATCCGGTCGACCTTGCGCGCCGTCACCGCCTCGTGGGGCGTGCCGAAGGCCGTGCTGGAACGGGTCTTGACCTCGCAGATCACCAGGGTCGACCCGTCGCGCAGCACCAGGTCGATCTCGCCGATCTCGCAGCGCCAGTTGCGGTCCAGCACGGTCATGCCCTGCCTGGACAGGTGTCGGGCGGCGAGCTCCTCGCCGTACGCGCCGAGGCGCTGCTTGCTGGTCGGCCGCGGAGCGGGCCGGGGTGCGGGTCGTGGGGCTGTGGTCATGGCGGGCCTCCTTCGTGGAGACCAAGCACAGCGGCGCGCACGGACAGCCGCGAGAGCGGCCCGCGGCCCTGTGGACAGAGCCGACCCGGCGGGACCCTGGGGACGACAGGTGGCCCGCGACCACCCCTCGACGGACCAGGGGACGTCAGCCCTTGGGCGGGTCGATCTCCTGCGGCGCGAGCTCCTCGACGTTGACGTCCTTGAACGTCAGCACCTTCACGTTCTTGGCGAACCGCGCCGGCCGGTACATGTCCCACACCCAGGCGTCGGCCATCGAGACCTCGAAGAACACGTCGCCGTTCTCCGTGCGGGCCTTCACGTCGACCTGGTTGCAGAGGTAGAAGCGACGGTCGGTCTCCACGACGTACTTGAAGATCGAGACGACGTCGCGGTACTCCCGGTAGAGGGTGAGCTCCATCTCGGTCTCGTACTTCTCGAGGTCCTCCGCGCTCATGCGTCCTCCTGCGTGTCGTCCCTGGTCCCGGCGTGCAGGTCGACACTAGTGCCCGCCTCCAGCGCAGGTTCGAGCCCCGCCGCGCGTCGTACGTTGACGAACCGCATCCGGTGCACCGGCGCGGGCCCGTGGGTTGTCAGGGCAGCCGTGTGGACGTCGGTGATGTAGCCCTTGTGGGTCTTGAAGTCGTACGCCGGGTAGTCGGCGTCCATGGCGACCATGAGCCGGTCGCGGGTCACCTTGGCCAGCACCGACGCCGCCGCGATGCAGGCGGCCACCCGGTCGCCCTTCCACACCGCCAGGCCCGGCACCTCGAGCCCGTCGACCGGGAAGCCGTCGGTGAGCACGTAGGAGGGGCGGGTCTCGAGCAGCGCGACGGCGCGGCGCAGGGCCTCCACGTTGGCGACGTGCATCCCGAGCCGGTCGCACTCCTCGTTGTCGATGACCACCACGGACCAGGCGAGGGCCCGGCGCACCACCTGGGCGTAGACCCGCTCGCGGGCGGCCTCGGTCAGCAGCTTGGAGTCGGCGAGCCCGGGGACGATCCCGGCCTTGCCGGCCGGCAGGATGCAGGCGCCGGCGACCAGCGGTCCGGCGCAGGCGCCCCGGCCCGCCTCGTCGACCCCGGCGATGGGGTCGATGCCGGCGCGGCGCAGGGCTCGCTCGTAGCCGTAGAGCCCGGCGTCGCGGCGTACGGCGGGTCCGCTCGGCAGGTGCGGGACGGCATCCACGTCAGCGCTCCTCCGACCGATCACTTCGGGTCGGGCACGTCCTCGAACGTGCTCGGGCGGGTGACCCAGTCGAAGCGGTCACGCGGCCAGAGCAGCACGAAGACGCGGCCCACGACGAGGTCGACGGGGACGAACTCGGGTCCGGGGACGCAGTCGGTCTCCTTCTCCAGGTTGCACATCCGCAGGCTGGAGTCGGCCGAGTGGGCGCGGTTGTCGCCCATGACGAAGATGTGGCCCTCGGGCACCGGCTCGGAGGTCCAGTCCTTCGAGCACTGGTTGACCATCGGACCCGCGCACTTCACGGACTTGTCCTGCTTGACGTAGCCGGTCTCGTCGAGGGGATGCCCGTTGACCATCAGGCGACCCTTGGCGTCACAGCAGCTGATCACGTCGCCCGCAGTGCCGATGACACGCTTCACGAGGTGTCCGCCTGTCGGGTAGAGCCCGATCTTGGCCATCACCTTGGGGATGGTGCCGGTCGGGCCCGYGGCCTCGGACGCGGGGAGCCAGCCGCCCGGGTCCTTGAAGACGACGACGTCGCCGCGCTGGGGGGTCCCGCCACCCCAGTAGGAGACCTTCTGGACGAGGATCCGGTCGTTGCGGACCAGGCCCGGCTCCATCGACTCCGAGGGGATGTAGAACGCCTGGAGGAAGAGCGCCTTGATCACGATCGCCAGCACCAGGGCGATGCCGAGGAGCAGGATCGTCTCCTGCCACAGCGGCAGCTGGCGGCGGGGCTTCCGGCCGTCAGCAGACCCGTCCGAGGTCTGGACAGACGACGACCGCGGCCCCTCCTCGCCCATGTCGGTCGGGGTGGAGCCGCGGTCGGGTGAAGTCACTTGCAGAGACTAACCAGAGGTTGGCTGATCTCCTGCGTCGACCCGGAGTCGCGAGCCTCAGGCGTCGCGACGCTCCTTGATCTTCGCCTTCTTGCCGCGCAGGTTGCGCAGGTAGTACAGCTTGGCGCGACGCACGTCACCGCGGGTGACGACCTCGATCGTCTCGAAGATCGGGGAGTGCATCGGGAAGGTGCGCTCGACGCCGACACCGAACGAGATCTTGCGGACGGTGAAGGTGCGGCCGACGCCCGAGCCGTGGACGCGGATGACGACGCCCTGGAACACCTGGACGCGCGAGCGGCTGCCCTCGACGACCTTCACGTGCACCTTGATCGTGTCGCCGGCGCGGAAGTCGGGGACGTCGCTGCGCAGCGTGTCGCTGACGAGCTCATTGAGAACGTTGGTCATGCTTGCTCCTCACGAGTGCCACAGGCCAACCGCGGAATCGGATGGTTGATCGGGTGGTCCCCCCGTGCTGGCCGGCGGCGTCGCGCACCCCCTGTGGCAGGTGTTCGTCGCGGATCCCCCGGGTGCATGCGTCGGGGCGATCGTTTGGCCGGTGAGACCAAGGGACGAGTTTGCCAGAGAAACGAGTCCACCGAGAAATCGGGTCGGCGCTACCGTCGGCGCTTGGTCAGGACCACCGCACCGGGCGGGGCCTCGAGGTCGGGCCGCAGCCGGTAGCCGGCCTTCTTGTACATCCGCAGGTTGCTGGTGCTCCGGGCACCGGTGAAGAGCAGGTACGTCGTCGCCTCCGGCGGCGCCGCCGCCTCGGCGTGCTCCAGCAGGAGCCGGCCGAGGCCCTGGCCCTGCAGGTCGGGAGCGACCATGAGCCGGCCCACGTCCCAGCCGCCGCGGCTGGTCAGCCGGGCACGGACGGAGCCGACCAGACGACCGGCGCGGCGTACGACCCACGTCCGGTGCCCGGCCAGGCCGGTCACCACGTCGTCCAGCGACTCGGTGAGCGCCGGGATGACGACCCCGGGGTTGGCCTCGAGCTCCTGCAGCCAGCACGCCCGCTGCAGGGTGTAGATCTCCCCCGCGTCCGCGGGCGTCGCGGCAGAGACCTCCTCGGCCCCCKGGACCGTCGAGGGCGCCACGAGGTCGGGCCGGCGCTCAGCGGTGCGGCGCACGGCCTGCTCGCGGCGCCAGCCGGCGATCCGTCCGTGGTCCCCCGACAGCAGCACGTCGGGGACGTCGCGACCGCGCCAGCTGGCCGGCTTGGTGTAGACGGGGTACTCCAGCAGGCCGTCCTCGTGCGACTCCTCCACGAGCGACTCGGCGTTGCCCATGAAGCCGGGGATCAGCCGCACCACCGCCTCGGTGATCGCGAGCGCGGCCACCTCTCCCCCGTTGAGGACGTAGTCGCCCAGGGAGATCTCGCGGACCTCACCCAACGTGGCGGCGTGCTCGACGACCCGCTGGTCGATGCCCTCGTAGCGACCGCACGCGAAGACGAGGTGCTCGCGGGTGGACAGGTCGCGGGCCAGCGCCTGGGTGAACGGCTCGCCGCTCGGGGTGGTGAAGACGATGGTGGGGCGGTCGGTGGCGACCTCGTCGAGCGCCTCGCCCCACGGTCCGGGCTTCATCACCATCCCGGCGCCGCCGCCGTACGGCGTGTCGTCGACGGTGTGGTGCCGGTCGGTGGCCCAGGACCGCAGGTCGTGGACCTGGAGGTCGAGCAGGCCCTTGTCGCGGGCCTTGCCGGGCAGGCTCAGCGAGAGCGGCGCGAGGTAGTCGGGGAAGATCGAGAGGACGTCGATCCTCACTGCTCGCCCGCGTCCTCGTCGGGGAAGGGCGAGACGAGGCCGGGGCGGTCGGCGATCACGACCCGGCCGCCGGGCAGGTCCACCTCGGGGACCAGCGCGGCCACGAAGGGAACCAGCGTGGTACGCCCGTCCGCGGTGCGGATGGTGAGCAGGTCCTGGGCGGAGCCGTGCTGGACGGCGGTCAGCTCCCCGAGGTGCGTCCCGTCGAGGTCGTACGCCGCGAGCCCGACCAGCTGGTGGTCGTAGTACTCGTCCGGGTCCTCCGGCACCTCGTCGGCGGCGAGCGTCGTGTGCAGCACGATGCCGCGGGCGGCCTCGGCCGCGTTGCGGTCCCCGATCTCCTCGAACGTGGCCAGCAGGGAGTTCGAGTGCCACTTGGCGCGGACGACGGTCAGCGTCCGCAGCGGGCTGTGCGACCCCTGCGGCGGCTGCGCGCGCAGCGTCGTACCGGGGGCGAAGCGACGCTGGGGCTCGTCGGTGCGTACGTCGATCGTGACGTCACCGCGGATCCCGTGCGGCTTGCCGATACGACCCACGACGACCTCGATCTGCTCCACGGCGTCAGGGTATCGGGGCGGTCGGGATCCCCCGAAATGCAGCAGGCGCCCCTCCCCGGGCGGGGAGGGGCGCCTGTGGCGTACGTGCTCAGCGCCGGCGGTCGACGTCCACGAAGTCGATCCGCGCGCCGTCGCGACCCGCGAGGGCCGAGACGACGGTGCGGAACGCCGTGGCGGTGCGGCCGTTGCGGCCGATCACCTTGCCGAGGTCGTCGGGGTGGACCCGGACCTCGAGGATCGACCCGCGACGCAGCTGCTTGTCACGGACCGAGACGTCGTCGGGGTTGTCGACGACGCCGCGGACCAGGTGCTCGAGCGCCTCCGCGAGCATGGTGCTCAGGCCTCGCTCTTGCCGGCGTCCTCGGCCGTGACGGTCTCGGCCGTCTCAGCCTGCTCCGCGGCACCCTCAGGGGTCTCGGAAGCGGGGACCTCGGCGGGAGCGGTCGCGGCCTTGTCGGCCTTGTCGGCCTTGGGCTCCTCGACCTTGTCGGCCTTCTTCTTGGAGGTCGTCGCGGCGCCCTTGGGCTCCTTGGCGGCCTCCTTGAGGGCCTCGTTGAAGATCTCGAGCTTGTCGCGCTTGGGCTCCTTGACCTTCAGGGTGCCCTCGGCGCCGGGCTCGCCCCGGAACTTCTGCATGTCACCGGTGACCTTGAGGATCGCGGCCACGGCCTCGCTGGGCTGCGCGCCCACGCCGAGCCAGTACTGCGCCCGCTCGGAGACGACCTCGATGTACGAGGGGTCCTCCTTGGGGTGGTACTTGCCGATCTCCTCGATCACTCGACCGTCGCGCTTCTTGCGCGAGTCGACGACGACGATGCGGTACTGCGGCACCCGGATCTTGCCCAGGCGCTTCAAACGGATCTTGACGGCCACGTCTGTGGTGTCTCCTTGCGAGTGGAAGGTGGTGAGGGGCCCGCAGACCAGGTGGGGACCGGGTCGGACTTCCTCGGGGGGCGCGCCGACGACCGGGATAGAGGGTCCGTCCGCTGGCGCGACTCAGCGAGACATTGTGCCAGAGCGGGGGTACGGCGCCCAATCCGGCTGCGCCCGTCGTCCCTCAGGCCTCCGCGTCGAGGCCGATCGAGCGTCGGAAGGCCTCCACGCCCTCCACCTCGAGCGCCTGCGGACCACGCCGGAACGCCTCCGGGGTCAGCAGCAGCTGGGTCATGGCGGCCTGCTCGCCGCGCCGGGTGTACCGGGTCGTGCCGTTGGCGACGTACCCCACCTTGGCGCTCACGGCGAGTGACGCCGGGTTGTCGGTGAAGGCCCCGGAGGTGATCTCGGTGAACCCGACGTGGTCGAAGAGGAAAGCGCACATGACCTGGCGCATCGCCGTGCCGAGCCCCCGCCCCTGGTGCCCGAGCCCGAGCCACGACCCGGTCTCGCCGGTCCGGGTCACCAGGAAGTCCTTGGTGCCGACGCCCTGGACGCCCACCACCTGCCCGCGGTGCAGCACCGCCAGGTTGAGGTCCCATCCGGCCGGCGAGAAGTCGGCGCGGGTGCGCCAGTGGTACTGCGCGAAGCTGCGCAGGAAGTCGTCGGGTGCCGTGTCGGTCCAGGCGAACGAGAAGGGCATCCGCGCCGGGTCGTGGACGCCGCGCGCCGCCAGGTCGGCCAGCTCGACGACCAGGTCGTCGGTGACGCCGCGCAGCTCGAGGTCACCCGCGCGCACGCGCAGGCCGAGGGCGGGCAGGACGTCGGCGAGGGTGCTCATGGCGTCATCCCACACGCCACACCCGCACCAGGCAAATGCGTTTCAGGCGGGGACGCCGGACGCGACCACGCGTCCGCGCAGCACGACGTACGACGGCTCGAGGAGGACCGTCAGGTCGGCCAGCGGGTCGCGGGGATAGACGACGAAGTCCGCCGGCGCGCCCTCGGCGAGCGTGGGGTTCCACCCGAGCCACTCCCGCGCCCGCCACGACGCGGCCCCGAGCGCGTAGTCGGCCGGCATGCCGAGCCCTGCCATCGCCACCACCTCGCCGGCGATGTTGCCGTGCCGGCTCACTCCCCCGCCGTCGGAGCCGGCGTAGAGCGCCACGCCGAGCTCGTACGCCGCCATGATGGTGTCGCGCTGGCGCGCGTGCAGGTCGCTCATGTGGTCGGCGTAGCGCGGGAACTTGTCGCGGCCCGCGTCGGCGTACTGCGGGAACTTGTCGATCTGCATGACGGTCGGCACCAGCGCGATCCCCCGCTCGGCCATCGTCCGCGCCAGCTCGGTGGAGAGCCCGGTGCCGTGCTCGATGCAGTCGATGCCCGCCTCGATCAGACCGGGCAGCACCTGCTCGCCGAAGCAGTGCGCGGTGACCTTCGCGCCGTGCTCGTGCGCGGCGTCGATGGCGGCGGCGAAGTCCTCGGCCGGGAAGCTCGGGGCCAGGTCCCCCGCGTCCCGGGAGATCCAGTCGCCGACGAGCTTGACCCAGCCGTCCCCGGCGCGGGCCTCGCGGGCGACCGTCTCGACCAGCGTCTCGGGCTCGACCTCGTGGGCGTAGTTGCGGATGTAGCGACGGGTGCGCGCGATGTGGCGCCCGGCCCGGATCAGCCGCGGCAGGTCCTCCCGGTCGTGGACCCAGGAGGTGTCGGCGGCCGACCCGCAGTCGCGGATCAGCAGGGCTCCCGCGTCGCGGTCCTCGACGGCCTGCGCCTCGGCCTCGGCCTGCCCGACCGCGCCGTGGTCGTCGAGCCCGATGTGGCAGTGCGCGTCGACCAGTCCCGGCACGATCCAGCCGCGGGCCTCGGTGGCGGCGCCGGCCTGGGGCTCGTAGGTGATCGTGTCGCCGACGACGTACAGGTCGCGCGCCTCCCCGTCGGGCAGGACCGGTCCCGAGAAGCGCAGCGCAGTCATGGGCCAGACCGTAGCGGTCGGCCGGCGGCGCCTCGCCGCGCCCGGTTCACTTTTTGGCGATGACATGGACTCGTCGGCGGAAGACAGTCAAGGGAACCCTTCATTTCCGTCCTGCCCTCGAGGTGTTCCTCATGCACAGAAATCGTCTGCTCCTCGCCTCCGCGCTCGTCGCCCTCGCCGCCCCGGCCCTGGCCTCCCCGGCCCAGGCCCTTCCCACCCACGATGGCGCCTCGGGTGGCCACCCGCACTGGAAGACCGTGGCCACCGGTCTCGACAACCCCCGCCTGCTCTCCTTCTCCGGTGACGCCCTGTACGTCGCCGAGGCCGGCCGCGGCGGGGCTGGTCCCTGTGTGCCGAGCGCCGAGGGTGGCGACTCCTGCTTCGGCCTCTCGGGGGCCATCACCCGCGTCACCCGCTGGGGCTCCCGCCGGGTCGTCACGGGCCTGCCCTCCCTTGCCGACCCCGACGGAGGCGGGGCGCTCGGTCCCAGCGACGTCCTCGTGCCCACCCACCCCGGTCGGTCGAGCCATCGCGGTCACTCCGGCGACATGTACGTCGCCACCATCGGGCTCGGCCAGAACCCGGCGGTGCGCGACTCGTTCGGCGACGCGGGTCGCGCGCTGGGCACCGTCGTCGTCGGCAGCCTAAACGGGGGCCCGGCCCACGTGGTCGCCGATCTCGCGGCGTACGAGGCGCGCCTCGACCCCGACGGCAACGGACCCGACTCCGACCCGACCGGGATGACGCGCAGCGGCGGGTCCGTCGTGGTCACCGACTCCGGCGGCAACGACCTGTTGCGCGCGAAGCCGAACGGCCGGATCAAGACGCTCGCGGTCTTCCCCGACACCATGGTGGCCGCCCCGTCCCCGCCGCTGCCGCCCGGCATGATCCCGATGCAGGCCGTGCCGACCTCGGTGGTCCGCGGTCCCGACGGCGCCCTCTACGTCAGCCAGCTGACCGGGTTCCCCTTCCCGGCGGGCGGGGCGAGCATCTGGCGCGTCGTGCCCGGGCAGGCGCCCACCGTCTACGCCACCGGGCTGACCAACGTCACCGACCTGGCGTGGCACGACGGCTCGCTCTACGCCGTGCAGATCTCCAACGTCGGGCTGTTCAACGAGCCCGAGGGTGCGCTGCCGACCGGCTCGCTCGTGCGGGTCGTGCCGGGGGCCATGCCGACTCCTGTCGCGGCCGCGCTGCCGGCGCCGTACGGGGTCGCGCTCAAGCGCGACACCGCCTACGTGACCACGTGCGCGGTGTGTCCGGGTGGGGGCTCGGTGGTGGCGATCGACCTGGACTGAGACGGAGGATGCGGCTGCTCAGCCGAGCTGGTCGAGCAGCCACGAGGGGCTCATCGCGCGAGCGCCGAGCCCCTCGCACCGTCCCCTCAGCACGTGGTCGGCGCTGATGAGGACGACCGTGTCGCCCAGCTCCCGGCGGCGGGCCACCTCGGCGATGATCGTGGAGTCGCCGTCCTTGGGCGCGTGCACCGTCACGACGTGCTGGTCGCGACCGGGGCGCACGCCGCCCTTGGCACCACCCTCGAGCACGAGGACGATGTCGTCGTACGACGTGTCCCCCACCAGCAACCGCTCGTGGAGGCGCCGGGCGGCGCCGGCCCGGTCCTTCCACCAGCCGTCGGGCACGGAACCGACGACGTTGGCGGCGTCGACCACGAGCACCGACCGCGGGGCGCGCGGTCGGCTCACTTGAGGAACTTGGAGAAGTCCTTGGGCAGGTCGAGCGCCGCGGCGGCCTTCTCGTAGTCCACGTCGTCGCCGCCGCCGAAGGGGTTGGCCGGACGCTCGGCGGCCGCGGCCTTCTGCGCCGCCGCCTCCTGGGCCGCCTTGGCGGGGTTGCCCGAGGTGCGCTTGCCCTTGGCCTTCTTGGGCTGCGCCTTGGTCTTGCCGCGCTTGCCGGCACCGGGCATCGCGGGCATGCCCGGCATCCCCGGCATGCCGCCACCGCGGGCCATCTGCTCCATCATCTTGCGCGCCTCGAAGAAGCGGTCGACGAGCTGGTTGACGTCGGAGACCTGTCGCCCCGAGCCCCGGGCGATCCGCGCGCGGCGGGAGCCGTCGATGATCTTGGGGTTGTCGCGCTCGGCGGGCGTCATCGACTGGATGATCGCCTGGATGCGGTCGATCTCGCGCTCGTCGAAGTTCTCGAGCTGGTCGCGGAACTGCCCCATCCCGGGCAGCATCCCCATGATCTTGGACATCGAGCCGAGCTTGCGGATCTGCTGCATCTGCTGGAGGAAGTCCTCCAGCGTGAAGCCGCCCTTGGTGCCGAGCTTCTCGGCGGCCTTGAGGGCCTCGTCCTGGTCGAAGGCCTTCTCGGCCTGCTCGATCAGGGTGAGCATGTCGCCCATGTCGAGGATGCGCGAGGCCATCCGGTCGGGGTGGAAGAGGTCGAAGTCGGTCATCTTCTCGCCGGCCGAGGCGAACATGACCGGCTTGCCGGTGATCGACGCGATCGACAGGGCAGCACCACCGCGGGCGTCGCCGTCGAGCTTGGTCAGGACCACGCCGTCGTACCCGACGCCGTCGAGGAACATCTGCGCGGTCGTGACCGCGTCCTGTCCGATCATGGCGTCGACGACGARGAGCACCTCGTCGGGCTGCACGGCATCGCGGATGTCGGCGGCCTGGCGCATCAGCTCGGCGTCGACGCCGAGGCGGCCGGCCGTGTCGATGATGACCACGTCGTGGACCTTGCGCCTGGCCTCCTCGACCGACGCGCGGGCCACGGCCACCGGGTCGCCGACGCCGTTGCCGACCTCCGGGGCGAAGACGGGTACGCCGACCCGCTCGCCGTTGACCTGGAGCTGCTGCACCGCGTTGGGCCGCTGGAGGTCGGCCGCGACCAGGATCGGGGTCTTGCCCTGCTCCTTGAGCCACAGCGCCAGCTTGGCGGCCAGCGTCGTCTTGCCGGCACCCTGGAGCCCGGCGAGCATGATGACGGTGGGACCGGTCTTGGCGTAGCGCAGCCGGCGGGTCTCGCCACCGAGGATCTCGACGAGCTCGTCGTTGACGATCTTGACGACCTGCTGGGCCGGGTTGAGCGCCCCGCTGACCTCCTCGCCGCGGGCGCGGTCCTTGACCGCCGCGACGAACTCCTTCACCACGGGCAGGGCGACGTCGGCCTCGAGCAGCGCGATGCGGATCTCGCGCGCGGTGGCGTCGATGTCGGCCTCGGACAGCTTGCCCTTGCCGCGCAGGTTCTTGAAGGTGTCGGCGAGCCGGTCGGAGAGAGTGGCGAACACGGTGGGAGATCCCCTGAGATCGGAGGCAGATTCGGTGGGTGACGAACGAGGGCCCAGCCTAACGGTCGACTCCCGCACCCGGGTCGTCGGCGACGTCGCCGCAGCGCGGCTGGGCCATGATGTGCGCGTGTCCCGCTCCTTCCTCGACCTCCTGTACGGCGAGGCCCCCCGCTCGCACTTCGACGAGCTGCTCGCCTCGGAGACCGGGTCCGCGGCGGGCGAGGAGGAGCGCGAACGGCTGCGCGCCGACTACGACGTGGCCCTGCGGCTGCGCGAGCTGATCTCGCGCCAGCGCTCCCGCGAGGCCGAGATGTCGGCGCTCTACGAGACGGCGAGCGACCTCACCGCGATCCGCGACGTGGACGCCATCCTGGCCGCCATCGTGCGCCGGGCACGCCAGCTCCTCAACGCCGACATGACCTACCTGTCGCTCAACGACGAGCTCGACGGGGCGTCGTACATGAAGGTCACCGACGGGGCGCTCACCCCGGCCTTCAAGCAGCTGCGGCTGCCGCTCGGCACGGGCCTGCTCGGGCTGGTGGCCCAGGCAGGTGCGCCGTACTTCACCGAGGACTACCAGGCGGACGCGCGGTTCGTGCACCGTCCCTACATCGACGACGCCGTCGACGGCGAGCGGATCCGCGCGATCCTGGGCGTGCCGCTCGTGCTCGAGGGCCGGGTGATCGGCGCGCTGCTGGCGGTGCACCGCACGGTCCGCAGGTTCCCGCCGTCGGAGGTCTCGCTGCTGATGTCCTTCGCCGCGCACGCCTCGGTGGCCCTGGAGAACGCCCGCCTCTTCGCCGAGCTCGACACCGCCAACCGCAACCTCACCGAGCACACGCTGGCGGTGGAGTCGGCCGCGACCGCGCACGACCGGCTCACCGACCAGTTGCTGCACGGCGGCGGTGCCGCCGAGATCGCCCTCGTGCTCGGGGACCTGCTCCGAGGACGGGTCGCGGTCCTCGACCCGTCGGGCGAGCGGTTGGCCGGCGATCCCGACCTCGCCGACTGGCCCGAGGCGATCGCCGAGTCGGTGGCCTCCGGGCACTGCGTGCCCACGCCGCGCGGCTACGTCGCGGCGGCGCTGGCCGCCGGCGAGCACGTGTCCACCGTCGTGCTCGAGGGACCGACGCTGCCGAGCGCGGAGCAGCGCACCCTGGAGCGCGGCGCCCTGGTGACCGCGCTGGTGGTCCTGCTGGCCCGCAGCGTCGCCGAGGCCGAGGAGCGCATCGGCGGCGAGCTGC
>NZ_JBFUKA010000036.1:0-39848 GCF_056401085.1 Nocardioides sp. P4_G4 | reverse complement strand
GACCAGGGTGGTGTGGGCGACCACGGGGACCTCGTCCTCGCCACCGCCGACGAGGGCCTCGGCCTCCTCGACCTCGACCGGGTCGAGGACGATGACGTCGGCGCCGTCGGCCAGCGCCTCGTCGGCCTGGCCCGCCTGCGTGGCGGCATCCCCCTCGGCGTCGTACACGCGGACGACGCACTCCTTGCAGGTGGCCTCGATGCGAGCCTCGAAGGCCTCGACGTCGACCGGCGGCTCGAGCCGCTGCGACCCGTCGGCCACGAGGAGGGAGACGACGGTCGGGTCCTCACCGGTGCAGCCGGCGAGCAGGCCGCAGCCGAGCACGACGGTGACCAGGGTGGAGACGGTGGTGGCGAGGGGGCGCATCGCGGCACATCGTATGCGCCCCCTCACCGCCTGATCAGCCGCGACCGCTCGAGGTACGAGCGCGACGCGACACCGAGTCGATCGTCACGGCCAGCAGCAGCACCGCGCCGGTGACCATGAAGCGCACCGAGGAGTCCACGCCGACCAGGTTGAGGCCGGTCTGGATCGCCTGCAGCACGATGATGCCGAGCATCGCGGAGTACGCCGACCCGCGGCCGCCGAAGAGCGACGTCCCGCCGATGACCGCGGCCGCGATGGCCGTCAGGTTGGTGTCGGTCGTGCCGCTCGCCTGCGAGACGCTGGTCTGCAGACCGGCGGCCAGGAGGCCGCCGACCGCGGCGAGGGACGAGCAGAGCACGAACACCGACAGGTAGACCCGGTTGACCTTGATGCCGGAGCGACGGGCGGCCTCCTCGTTGCCACCGACGGCGAAGACGTGGCGACCCCAACGGCTGCGACGCAGCGCGAGGTCCATC
Organism: Nocardioides sp. P4_G4; assembly: GCF_056401085.1. NCBI lineage: Bacteria > Bacillati > Actinomycetota > Actinomycetes > Propionibacteriales > Nocardioidaceae > Nocardioides > Nocardioides sp. P4_G4. The sequence continues at coordinate 39,006 of NZ_JBFUKA010000036.1, read as the reverse complement.
ACCACCACCATCAGCACGAAGAAGATCCACAGGTAGCTCCACCCGCGGTCGATGTTGACGTAGTAGCTGAGGAACCCGAGCCCGATGAGCAGTGCAGTGCCCTTGATGAGCACGAGCGGCAGCCACGGCGGGCTGAGCTCGGCCGCGGTGCGCTGGCGGATCGTCCACAGCTGCGAGCCGACGTACACCAGCACGATGAGCACGACCAGGATGTAGGACGCGAGCGGGGACACGAACTCGAAGCGGGTGAACTGCACGAGGAACGAGTCCGAGGGCAGGTTGATCGTGCCCTGGGTGCCGAGCACGTAGAGCAACGCCCCCTGGAAGGCCAGGAGCCCGGCCAGCGAGAAGACGAAGGACGGCACCCCCAGCCGGGTGTAGAGCAAGGCGTAGAACACACCGATCGCCACGCCGACCAGGATCGCGGCCAGGATCGCGACCAGCATCGACTGGTCCTTGTTGACCAGCAGGACGGCCATCGTGGCGGCCGTGAAGCCGCTGACGGAGCCCACCGACAGGTCGATCTCACCCAGGAGCAGCACCAGCACGATGCCCAGCGCGATGATGCCGATCGGCGCCGCGAACTGGGTGATCGAGACGATGCTGCGCGAGGAGAGGAACCTCGGCTCGGCGCTGTAGAAGCCGATGCAGATGAAGATCAGGCCGACGACGACAGGCAGGCTGCCGAGCTCGCCGGACTTGAGCCGGTTGACGAAGAGCCGCACGTAGCCCGAGAGGCCCTCGGTGCGGATGAGCCTCTCGTCGGCCAGGTCGGCGGCGACGGCGGAGCCGGGGGTCTCGTCAGCCATCCTGGCCTCCTTCGGTGGGGGCGGTCGGGTCGGTGGTCTGACCCCGTGCGGCGCGGGCGGAGACCACGTTGTCGGAGGCGCCGGTGATGGCCGCCACGAGGTCGGCCGTCGAGACCTCCTCGACGTTGAACTCCGCGGCGTTCTTGCCGAGCCGGAGCACGACGATGCGGTCGGCGACCGCCTGCACGTCGGCCATGTTGTGGCTGATCAGGATGACGCCGAGACCGGTCTCACGTAGCCGCTCGATGAGGTTGAGCACCTCCGCGGTCTGGGCCACGCCCAGGGCGGCGGTGGGCTCGTCGAGCATGACGACCTTCGGGTTGCCGACCAGGCTGCGCGCGATGGCGACCGTCTGGCGCTGGCCGCCCGAGAGCGACGCGATCGGGATCCGGACGCTGGGGATCTTGGCCGAGAGGGTGCGCAGCAACCGCCACGCCTCCTTCTCCATGTGGACCTCGTCGATGAAGGGGCCGCGCCTCTTCTCCTGGCCGAGGAAGAGGTTGGCCACCACGTCGAGGTTGTCGCACAGGGCGAGGTCCTGGAAGACCGTGGCGATGCCGAGGTCCTGGGCCTCCGAGGGGCCGCTGACCCGCACGGGCTTGCCGTCGAAGTCGATGTGGCCGTCATCGGGGGTGTAGACCCCCGCGATCACCTTGACGAGCGTGGACTTGCCGGCGCCGTTGTCGCCGACCAGGGCGACGACCTCACCCGCCCGGACGTCCATGTGGACGTCCGAGAGGGCTTGGACGGCACCGAAGCGCTTGGTGACGCCGGCCAGGGAGAGAACGACCTCCCCGGCCGGCGCACGGTGTGTAGCCGTGGTCGACATCAGGAGATGCCAGCCGCCTTGCACGCCTGCGCGTACTCACCGGTGCAGATGTCGTCGGCGGTGTAGAAGCCGTCGGCGATGATGGTGTCGGCCACGTTGTCCTTCGTGACGACGATCGGGGTGAAGATGTAGGACGGGACGCCCTCGTAGTCGGACTGGTCGATGYCGGTCTCGGTCGGGTTGGGCACGTCGTCACCGTTGGCCAGCGCGACGGCGACCTCGGCAGCGGTCTCGGCCTCGATCGCGATCGGCTTGTAGATGGTCATCGCCTGCTCGCCCGCGAGGATCCGCTGGATCGCGGCGACCTCGGCGTCCTGGCCGGTGATGGGCGGGAGGGCGTCGGAGGCGACACCGCCACCGGTGAGGGCGGCGACCACGCCACCGGCCTGGCCGTCGTTGGCGGCGTAGACGCCGTTGATCTCCGACGCGTCGTACTTGCTCAGCTGGTCGGTGACGAACGTCTGCGCGTTCTCCGGGCTCCAGTCGGGGTTGTCGTACTCCTCGAGGATCTTGACGTTGCTCTCGTCGAGGACGCTGTGCGCGCCGGCCTTGAACTGCGCGGCGTTCGGGTCGCTCGGGGCGCCGTTGAGCATCAGGATGTTGCCCTTGTCGCCCATCGCCTTGACGAGCGCCTCGGCCTGCATCTTGCCGACCGTCTCGTTGTCGAAGGACATGTAGTAGTCGGCCTCGGCGATGAAGCGGTCGTAGGCGATGACCGAAGCGCCGGAGTCCTGCGCGGACTGGACCATGCCGCCGGCGCCGGCGCCGTTGACCGGGTCGAGCACGACGACGTTGGCGCCCTCGGAGATGGCCGTGTCGACCTGCTGGGTCTGCTTGGCCTCGTCCTGGTCGGCGTTGTAGTAGACGACCTCGCAGTCGCTGCACAGGTCGGCGACCTTGGCCTCGAAGAGCGGCTTGTCGAACGCCTCGTAGCGCGTGGTCTTGGACTCCGGCAGCAGCAGGGCGATGACCTTGCCGTCGCTGCCGCCGCTGGCGGAGTCGCCACTGGACGAGTCGTCGTTGGCGCCACAGGCGGTCAGGGCTGCGGCGCCGAAGAGCAGGGCAACGCCGCTGGCGGCGATGCGGTGGATGGAGCGAGGCATGAGGTCTCCTGGGGGCTGGCCAGGGCTCGTCGGGCGACGAGCCGGTGTGAACGTCCTCTGAGTGTGGTGAGTCACACGCTAGTCGTCAAGTCATGAACACAAACTCGTACCCAAACGTTGCGATGAGGCGTTTGTGCACATCTCTTGACGACAAGCCTGTCTCTGCCCCACAGTTCCCCCATGTCATCCCCCGGGTCGACCGCCTCGTTGCGAACGGCCAACCTCCAGCGCGTCGTCGACGTGCTGCGCGGGCAGGAGGCGAGCGAACCCGTGTCGCAGGCGGACATCGCCCGGCAGACGGGCCTGGCGCCGGCCACGGTGTCCAACATCGTGCGTGAGCTGGCCGCAGGCGGCCTGCTGGAGGTCGAGCCGGGTCGTGGCCGACGGGGTACGACGGTCGCCCTCGCCCGGTCGGCCGGCCTCGTGGCCGGTATCGACTTCGGCCACAGCCACGTCGCCGTGGCCCTCGGCGACCTCACCGGCAGCCTGCTCGCCGAGGCACGGTCCACGCTCAACGCCGGGCACCTCCACACCGACGGACTCGACCGCGCCCACGACCTCCTCGAGCAGCTGCTCGCCGGAGCCGGTCTGGACCGGGGGGCCATCCGCACGATCGGCCTCGGACTGCCCGCCCCCATGACCGAGGGCATCGTCCGGTCGTCGGCGATCCTCCCCGGCTGGGTCGGAGTCAACGCGCCCGAGGCGGCGCGCGAGCGCTTCGGTGCCACCGTGCACATCGACAACGACGCCAACCTCGGCGCGCTGGCCGAGCACCGCCACGGGGTGGGCCGCGGTCACGACAGCTCGGTCTTCGTCAAGGTCTCCTCGGGCGTCGGCGCGGGCATCGTCCTCGACGACCGGCTCTTCCACGGCAGCGGCGGGACCGCAGGCGAGATCGGCCACCTCACCCTCGACGAGAACGGGCCCGTGTGCCGGTGCGGCAGCCGCGGGTGCCTGGAGGCCTACACCTCGACCGGCGCCCTGCAGTCGATGATGGCGCTGCAGATGCCCGGCGCCTCGGTCGACGACATCGTCCGGGAGGCCCGTGCCGGCAACGTCTCGGCCCTCCGGGCCCTCGAGGACGCCGGCCTGCACCTGGGGTGGGCGCTGGCCAGCGTGGTCAACCTGCTCAACCCGGCCCTGGTGGTGGTGGGCGGGGAGATGGCCCGGGCCGAGGACCTGCTCCTCGACTCGGCCCGGATCGGACTGCGCCGGCACGCGCTGGACGCCGTGGCCTCGACCCCGGTCGTGGCCTCCGAGCTCGGCGAGCGCGCCTCGCTGGTCGGCGCCGTGCTGCTCGCCGCGGAGCGCACCGAGCTGCTCCACGACTGAGCCGCCCCGGGCCGGGTCGGATCGGGGCTACGGTGTCGCATGGCCAGCCTCGACGTCACCGCCCCCGCCGTCCCGCGGTCCGAGGAGATCCTCACTCCCGCCGCCCTCGACTTCGTCGCCGACCTCGACGCCCGCTTCCACGACCGGCGCGACGAGCTGCTGGCCGCCCGCCGGACCCGGCGCGACGAGGTCGCCCGCACCGGCACGCTGGACTTCCTGCCCGGGACGACGTCCGTCCGTGCGGATGCGTGGACGGTCGCACCCGCACCCCCCGACCTCCTCGACCGGCGTGTGGAGATCACCGGACCGACCGACGCCAAGATGGCCGTCAACGCCCTCAACTCCGGTGCGCGGGTGTGGCTCGCCGACCTCGAGGACGCCAACACCCCGCACTGGCGCAACGTCGTGGGCGGGCAGGTGACCCTGTTCGACGCGGTACGCCGCCGGCTCGCCTTCACCTCGCCCGAGGGCAAGGCCTACACCCTGGTCGACCCGGACCACCTGCCGGTCATCGTGCCGCGGCCTCGGGGATGGCACTTCGACGAGCAGCACCTCACGCGCGACGGCCGGCCCGTGGTCGCCGCGCTCGTGGACTTCGGGCTCTACTTCTTCCACAACGCCCACGAGCTGCTCGCGCGTGGCAGCGGCCCGTACTTCTACCTGCCGAAGATGGAGTCGCACCTCGAGGCGCGATTGTGGAACGACGTCTTCACCCACGCCCAGGCCGCGATGGAGGTCCCGCACGGCTCGGTCCGGGCAACGGTGCTCATCGAGACCATCACCGCGGCCTTCGAGATGGACGAGATCCTCTTCGAGCTGCGCGAGCACGTGGCCGGGCTCAACGCCGGCCGGTGGGACTACCTGTTCAGCATCATCAAGAACTTCCGCGACGCGGGGCCGGCCTTCACCCTGCCCGACCGCAACGCGGTCACCATGACGGCGCCGATGATGACGGCGTACAGCGACCTGCTGGTGCKGACCTGCCACCGCCGCGGCGCCTCCGCCATCGGCGGGATGGCGGCCTTCATCCCGTCGCGCCGGGACGCGGCGGCCAACGAGCGCGCCTTCGCCAAGGTGCGCGAGGACAAGACCCGCGAGGCGCGCGCGGGCTTCGACGGCTCGTGGGTGGCGCACCCCGACCTGGTCCCGCTGTGCGCCGACATCTTCGCCGAGACGCTCGGGGACCGACCGCACCAGCTCGACGCACGTCGCGACGACGTGAGCGTCGGTGCCGCCGACCTCCTCGCGGTCGACCGGACGCCCGGCCAGCGCACCGAGGCCGGTCTGCGCGGCAACGTCCGCGTCGGCATCCAGTACCTGCAGTCCTGGCTCTCGGGCAACGGCGCCGCCGGCATCGACAACCTCATGGAGGACGCCGCCACCGCCGAGATCTCCCGGTCGCAGGTGTGGCAGTGGATCTACAACGGCGCCACGCTCGACACCGGCGAGGTCGTGACCCACGAGCTCGTCGAGCGCATCGTGGTCGAGGAGTACGCCGCGCTGCGCGAGGCCGTCGGGTCCGAGTCCTTCGAGGCCGGGTCCTGGGACGACGCGCGGCGGCTGTTCGTCGGGTCCGCCCTCAGCGAGGAGTTCCCGGACTTCCTGACCCTGCCGGCGTACGCCGTGCTGATGGCGTCCGGGGGCTGATCGGACGCAGGAACCCGCCCGAGGCGATCTGCTCGCCTCCCACCCAGACGTCGGCCACGTCGGCGTCGCTGGCCAGGGCGAACACCTTGCCCAGCGCCTCCTCCGCCGAGCCCGCGTGCCGCAGGCCGATGTCCAGAGCCGTGCCGGCGGGCGGGCGCAGGCAGATGGCGTCGAACTCCTTGCCCACGGACAGGTCGCCGACGACGTCCGAGAGCCCGAGGGCCGCCGCGCCCGCCGCGGTGCTCAGGTGCAGGAGGTGACCGGGCGCGAGCGGGTAGCCGTCGACGCCGAGGAGACGCTGCACGAAGTAGGCCTGGAGTCCCTCCTTGAAGATCGAGAACCCGGTGCCGGCGCCCACGTCGCAGCCCAGCGCCACCCGCACGCCCGCCTCCACGTGCCGTCGCATCCGGAAGAGCCCCGACCCGAGCGCGGAGTTGCTGCTCGGGCAGTGCGCCACCGCGGCCCCCCGGGCCGCGAGGACACCGAGCTCGGGGTCGAGCGGGTGCACGTTGTGCGCCAGCACCGACTGCGGCCCGAGCAGACCGTGGTGGTCGTAGGTGTCGACGTAGCCCGTGCGGTGCGGGAACTGGGCGCGCACGGTGGCCACCTCGGTCAGGTTCTCGTTGACGTGCGAGGTGAACAGGGCGCCGTCGACGTCCGCCACCACCGCAGCGCAGGAGGCCAGCAGGGCGTCGGAGGCGGACAACGAGAAGCGGGGCGTGACGACGTACCTGGCCCGCCCGCGACCGTGCCACCGCAACGCCAGCTCCACCGCCTCCGCGTGAGCCCGGTCGGGAGTGGTGAGCAGCGGACCCGGCAGCATCCGGTCGCTGACGACCAGACCGCTCGCCACCCGCAGCCCGAAGCGCGAGGCCTCCGCGAACAGCGCGTCCACGGCCGGGGCGTAGTGGGAGCCGAACACCAGGGAGGTCGTCGTGCCCGCGGACACCAGGCCGGCCACGAACTCGCCCGCGATCTGTGCCGCGTAGTCGGGCGCCGCCAGGTTCTGCTCCTCCGGCAGGGCCCAACGCTCGAGCCACTCGAGCAGCGGCATGCCGAGTGCCCCGATGATGCGGACCTGGGGGAAGTGCGCGTGCGCGTCGACGAGGCCGGGCAGCAGGATGCCGACCCGGAGGTCGATCACCGGTGCGAGCGGATGGGCGGCGGCCACCGCGGTGAAGGGCCCGCGTGCGGTGATGACGCCGTCGGACGACACCGCCAGCCCCAGGTCCTCGTCGTACCGGAAGCCCGGGCCCGTGGCGTCCTCGGCGAAGGGGTCGTGGGGGGCGTCGTAGGCACGGACCCGGTAGAGCACCGGGGCCGGGGTCATGCCCCGGTCCGGGATCGCTCCGCGGCGAAGCGCCGCAGGAGCACCGACGCCGTGCCCAGCGCGATGGCGGGCGGTGACTTGTCATCGAGCGTGGCGTCACCGATCGGGCACTCGATGCGCGCGACGGTCGCCTCGTCGTGGCCCTCGACGAGGAGGCCGGAGCGGAAGCGGGACCACTTGGCGGCCGAGCCGATGAGCCCGATGCTGTCGAGGTGGCCGCAGCGCAGGGCGGCGTCGCAGACGGCGAGGTCCTCGGCGTGGTCGTGGGTCATCACGACCACGTGGGTGCCCGCGGGGACCGAGCCGAGGGCGAGCTCGGGCACCGGCGAGTGGTGCACCACGACCCGCGCCTCCGYGTCGGACAGGCACGCCAGCCGCGCGTCGCCCAGCTGCTCCGCTCGGGAGTCGACGAGGTGCAGGTCCAGGTCGTGCCGGGCCAGGATCCTGGCCAGCTCGAGGCCGACGTGCCCCACCCCGAAGATCGCGACCGCCGGCACCACGGGCAGCGGCTCGAGCAGGACGGTGACCTCGCCACCGCAGCACTGGCGGCCGTGCGCGGTGCGTGTCTTGTCGGTCAGACCGAGGACCAGCTCCTCGGGGCCGGCGTGCGGGTCCCCGAGCAGGACACGCGCCCGCGTCACCGCGGTCTCCTCGAGGTTGCCGCCACCGACGCTGCCCCAGGTCTCCTCGGCGGCCACCACCATCTTCGCCCCGGCCTCGCGGGGCGCGTGGCCGCGGACCCCGGCGACGGTGACGAGCACCCCGGCGCGGCGCTCGGCCCGCAGCAGCTCGACGGCGCTCACCCAGCGCACGTCACACCTCCGACGAGACGTGGGCGAGCTGCTCCGAGCGCGGGTGCAGCGGCGGCGCAGCCGGGTCCGGACGGTCCGGCACGACGCCCGGGAGTCCCTCGACGACGCGGTGCTCCCGGGACCCGCGCGCGCGCTCGACCGCCCAGAACACCGCCTCCGGAGTGGCGGGCGACGGGAGGTCGACACTGGTGCCGGCCGGCCCGAACGCCGCCGCCGCCTGCCGCAGGGCCTCGCGGACGGACAGCGCCAGCATCAGGGGCGGCTCGCCGACCGCCTTCGACCCGTGGACGACGCCGTCCTCGTGGGCGTGCTCGAGGAACGCGACGTTCAGCTCCTCGGGGAGCTCGCCGAGGCTCGGGAGCTTGTAGGTGCTGGCGGCCTGCGTGGTGAGCCGGCCCCGGCCTGGCCCGTGGGACTCGTCCCAGCGCAGGTCCTCCAGGGTCAGCCAGCCCGCGCCCTGCACGAAGCCACCCTCCACCTGTCCGAGGTCGACGAGGGGCGACAGGCTGTCGCCCACGTCGTGGACGATGTCCACCCGACGCGTGCGGTAGGCGCCGGTGAACCCGTCGACCTCCACCTCGGTGGCGGCGACGCCGTAGGCGAAGTACTTGAAGGGGTGCCCCTGCATCGCCGTGGAGTCCCAGTGGATCCCCTCGGTCCGGTAGAAGCCGGCCGCCCAGAGCTGCACGCGGCTGAAGTACGCCTCCCGGACCAGCTCCTCCCACGGGAGACCACGCCCTGCGTCGAGCTCCGTCAGCCGGGCGCGGACCTGCTCGCACGCGTGCCTGACCGCTCCACCGTTGAGGTCGGCGCCGGAGCTGGCGGCCGTGGCCGAGGTGTTGGGCACCTTGTCGGTCCGCGTCGGCGCGAGCCGGACCCGGGCCAGGGGTACGCCGAGGGCCGTCGCCGCGACCTGCAGCATCTTGGTGTGCAGGCCCTGGCCCATCTCGGTGCCGCCGTGGTTGATGAGGACCGAGCCGTCCTTGTAGACGTGCACCAGCGCACCGGCCTGGTTGAACGCGGTGAAGTTGAACGAGATGCCGAACTTCACCGGGGTCATGGCGAGACCCCGCTTGGTGTGGGGGTGGGAGGCGTTGAACGCAGCGACCTCCGCCGACCGGCGGGCGACCTGCCCGGTGGCGATGACCTGGTCCCACGCGCGCAGGATCCGCTCCGCGTGGCGCACCGGCTGCCCGTACGGCGTGGTCTGACCCTCGACGTAGAAGTTGCGGCCGCGCAGGTCCTGCGGGTCGATGCCGAGCAGGGGGGCGCAGCGGCCGAGGATGTCCTCGACGACCAGCATGCCCTGGGGTCCGCCGAAGCCCCGGAACGCGGTCTGGGACGTCTTGTGGGTGCGGGCGACCCGTCCGTGCAGGAGGACGTGCGGGATCCAGTAGGCGTTGTCGACGTGGCACAGCGCCCGCGCCAGCACCGGCTCGCTGAGGTCGAGGCTCCAGCCGCCGTCCGAGGTGAGGGTGGCCTCGAGCGCCACCAGGCGGCCCTCGAGGTCGAAGCCGACACGCCACTGGGCGTGGAAGCCGTGGCGCTTGCCGGTCATCGTCATGTCCTGGGTGCGGCTGAGGCGCAGGCGAACCGGACGCCCGGTCAGCGTGGCGCCCAGCGCCGCGACCGCGGCGAAGCCGTGCGGCTGCATCTCCTTGCCGCCGAACGCGCCGCCCATGCGCAGGCACTGCACGGTGACCTCGTGGTTGGGCAGCCCGAGCACGTGGGCCACGATCTCCTGGGTCTCGGAGGGGTGCTGCGTGCTGCTCTGCACGAACACCTGGCCGCCCTCGTCCACGAGCGCCAGCGCGGCATGGGTCTCGAGGTAGAAGTGCTCCTGCCCCGCCATCTCGGTGGTGCCGCTGAACACGTGGGCCGCGCCCGCGAGGCCGGTCGCGGTGTCGCCACGCCGGACGACGGGCTGGCCGCCCTGGAGGCTGCCGGCCGAGATGGCCTCGGTCAGGGCGATGACGGCCGGGAGCGGCGCGTAGTCGACCTCGACCGCGGCGGCGCCGAGCCGCGCGGCCTCGAGGGTCTCCCCCAGCACCCAGCAGACCGCGTGCCCGACGAACATCACCTCGTCCGGGAAGAGCGGCTCGTCGTGCTTGACCCCGGAGTCGTTGACCCCCGGCACGTCCGCGCCGGTGAGCACCCGGACCACGCCCTCGACCGCGAGTGCGGGAGCCGGGTCGAGGCGGGTCACCCGGGCGTGGGCGTGGGGCGAGCACACCGGGTGCGCGTGCAGGACGTCCTTGGTGCGGTGGACGAGGTCGTCGGTGTAGAGCGCGTGGCCGGTGACGTGCAGGGCCGCGCTCTCGTGGGGCAGTGCCGAGCCGACGCTCATCGGGCGTCCTCCCGTGCCGACGTCTCCACCCACAGCCGGCGGAGGGCGTTGCCCAGCATCGCCGAGCGGTACGCCGCGCTGGCGCGCTGGTCGTCGAGCGGGGTGCCCTCGCCGCGCAGCACCTCCGCGGCCGCCTCGACGCTGCCGTGGGTCCACGGCTGCCCCTCGAGGACGGCCTCGGTCGCCAGTGCGCGGATCGGGGTCGCGGCCACGCCGCCCAGCCCGATCCGCGCCCGCACGACGGTGCCGTCGACGACGTCGAGGCCGAAGCCGACGGCGACGCTGGAGATGTCGTCGTACCGCCGCTTGGCGATCTTGTGGAACGCGGTGAGGCCCGGGAGCGGTCGCGGGACCCGGACGGACCGGACCAGCTCGCCGGGACGGCGGACGGTCTCGCGGTAGCCGGTGAAGAAGCCGGACAGCGGGACCTCGCGGTCACCGTCCGCGGAGGCCAGCACCACCGTCGTGTCGAGGGCCAGCAGGGCCGGCGCCAGGTCGCCGATCGGCGAGGCGGTGCCCAGGTTGCCGCCGATCGTCGCACCGTTGCGGATCAGGCGGGACGCGAACTGCGGCCACACCTCGTCGAGCAGCGGCACGGCTCCGCCGAGCACGGCCTCGACCTCGCTCAGGGTGAGCGCCGCCCCGATCTCGATCCGGTCCCCCGTCGAGGCCTCCCGCAGCTCGGGCAGGCGGTCGATCGCCACGACGTACGCCGGGCGCCGGCCGCGGAGGTTGACCTCCACGCCCAGGTCGGTGGCACCCGCGACGACCGTGGCGCCGGGGTGCTCGCGCAGCAGGCCGAGCGCCTCGACGAGGTCGGCAGGACGCGCGAAGCCGTGGACCCGGGTCGGCACCGGGTCCGGTGCCGACCGCTGCTGGCGCTGCGCCAGGGCGTCCCCCGCGGAAGGCGGCTCGAGGGCCTCCGCGGCGTCGCGGATGGGTCGGTAGCCCGTGCAGCGGCACAGGTTGCCACTCAGGGCGTGGAGGTCGAAGGCGTCCGCGCGGCCGGGCCGGTAGTACTCGGCGGCCATCGAGCAGACGAAGCCCGGAGTGCAGTAGCCGCACTGGGAGCCGCCGCGGTCCGCCAGCTCGGCCTGCACCGGGTGCAGTTCGTCGGGGCTGCCGAGGCCCTCGGCGGTGAGGACCTCCTGCCCGTCGAGGGCGGCCGCGGGGACCAGGCAGGCGTTGACCGGCGTCCACCGGCTGGCGTCGCCGTCGGGCCGCAGCACCAGCACGGCACAGGCGCCGCACTCCCCCTCGGCGCACCCCTCCTTGGCACCGGTGAGCCCGAGGCCGCGCACGAGGTCGAGCGCGTTGGTGTGCGCGGGCAGGCCGGCGAGCGGGCGCGCCTGCCCGTTGACGGTGACGTACGGATCCGACATGGGCCTCCCCCCGACCCGAATCTACGTGACCGGGGTCAGGCCGGGGGGGTGAAGTCGCGGATGCCGGTTGACGTCCTTGTAGAGCAGGTAGCGGAACCGCCCCGGTCCCCCCGCGTAGCAGGCCTGCGGACAGAACGCCCGCAGCCACATGAAGTCCCCGGCCTGCACCTCGACCCAGTCCTTGTTGAGCAGGTAGACCGCCTTGCCCTCCAGGACGTAGAGGCCGTGCTCCATCACGTGCGTCTCCGGGAAGGGGATGGCGCCCCCGGGCTCGAAGCTGACGATGTTGACGTGCATGTCGTGGCGGACGTCGTCGGGGTCCACGAACCGCTGGGTGCCCCACGCCCCCTGGGTGTCCGGCATCGGCTGGACGGCGACGTCGGCCTCGTGGGTCACGAACGACGCGGGCACCTCGACGCCGTCGACCCGCTCGTAGGCCTTGCGGATCCAGTGGAGGGTCGCTGCGGTGTCGCCCCGGTTGTGCAGGGTCCACCGCGACTCCGCCGAGAGGTAGGCGTAGCCGCCGGGCCCGACACGGTGGCTGATCCCGTCGACCTCGAGAGAGACCGTCCCGTCGACCACGAAGAGCACCGCCTCCTCCGCCTCCTCCGCGGCGGGCCGGGGCCGGTCGCTCCCCCCGCCGGGCGACACCTCGACGACGTACCACGCGAAGGTCTCGGCGAAGCCGGACAGCGGGCGGGCCAGTACCCAGAGGCGGGTGCGGTCCCAGAAGGGCAGCCGGCTGGCCACGATGTCGCGCATGGTGCCGCGCGGGAGCACGGCGTACGCCTCGGTGAAGACGGCCCGGTCGGTGGTCAGCTCCGTCTGGGCGGGCAGGCCGCCCCGCGGCACCCAGTAGCTCACGCGGCACCAGCCGTCATCGGGCACCCCTCCTCAACAGGCGCCCGCGGGGGGCGGCGGCCAGGTCGATCGGTACGCCGCGCAGCCAGGTCCGGCGCACGGTGCCCGTGAGCGTACGCCCGGCGTAGGCCGACACCGGGTTCTTGTGGTGCAGGCGCGCAGGGTCGACGACCCACGACTCGTCGGGTGCGAAGACGCAGAGGTCGGCGTCGGCGCCCACCGCGATCTCGCCCTTGCCCGACAGGCCCACCCGCTGGGCGGGAGCGGTCGCCATCCACTGCACCACGTCGGTGAGGGGTACGCCGCGCTCGCGGGCGCCCGTCCACACGACCGGGAGGCCGAGCTGGAGCGACGCGATCCCACCCCACGCCTCGGCGAAGTCACCGGTGTCCTGCCGCTTGAGGTCGGTGGTGCACGGCGAGTGGTCGCTGACGACCAGGTCGATGGCCCCGCCGGCAAGGGCGGCCCACAGTGCGTCGCGGTTGTCGGCGTCGCGGATCGGCGGGCAGCACTTGAGCTCGGTCGCCCCGTCGGGGATCGACCCGGCGTCGAGGTGCAGGTAGTGCGGGCAGGTCTCCACCGACACGTCGACGCCGCCCTCCCGGGCGGCCCGCAGTGCCGGCACCGCAGCCGAGGCGCTGAGGTGGACGATGTGCGCCCGGCCGCCCGTGGCGCGCGCGGTCTCGATGACCAGGTCGATCGCGCGCTCCTCGGCCACGTCCGGCCGGCTCGCGAGGAACCCGGCGTACGCCGCACCGTGCGCGCACGGGGTGATCGAGTCGCCGTCCTCGGCGTGCACCAGCAGCAGCGAGCCCAGCCGTGCGGTCTCGGCCATGGCGGCGGCGAGCCCGGCGGCGTCGAGGTGGGCGAACTCCTGCACCCCCGAGTCGAGGAGGAAGCACTTGAAGCCGTAGACCCCGGCCGAGTGGAGGCCCTCCAGGTCCCGGACGTTGCCGGGCACTGCCCCTCCCCAGAAGCCCACGTCGACGTAGGTCCGGCCCTCGGCCACCGCGTGCTTCTCGGCCAGCGCCGCCACCGTCGTGGTGGGCGGGATGCTGTTGAGGGGCATGTCCACGATCGTGGTGACCCCACCGGCGGCGGCGGCCCGGGTGGCGCTGGCGAATCCCTCCCACTCCGTGCGGCCCGGCTCGTTGACGTGCACGTGGGTGTCCACGAGGCCGGGCAGCAGCACCTCGTCCTCGGCGAGCTCGACGACCTCGGCGGCGCCGGCGTCCACGTCGTACGGCGACACGTCGGTGATCACCCCGTCCCGGATCCGCACCGCGACAGGGGCCTCACGGTCACCGACGACCGCGCGGCGGGCGCGGAGCAGGGTGTCAGCTGCCACGGTAGGTCGAGTAGCCGAAGGGGCTCAGCAGGAGCGGGACGTGGAAGTGCTCGTCGCCGGAGAGGCGGAAGGCGACGACGACCTCGGGATAGAACCCGGCAATGCCCTGCGCGGCGAACCAGGACCCCGAGTCGAACCGCAGCCGGTACGTGCCCGCGGCCAGCTCGTCCGGAGCGAGGTCCCGGGCCCGGCCGTCGTCGTCGGTGACCGTCTCGGCCAGCACGCTTCCTGCATCCGACTCGAGGACGACCCGCAGGCCCGACGCGGGGCGGCCCCGGCCCGTGTCGAGGACGTGGGTGCTCAGGGTCGCCATCAGCCCAGCACCTCCCGGACCCGCAGCAGCGCGATCTGGGTCAGCTGGTCGATGGTCTCGGCGCGCTCGGCCTCGTCGCTGTTGTCCAGCCGGAGCCGGAGCGCCTCGAGGATCTCCGGGGCGTCGCGGCCCGCGGCGCGGATGATGAAGACGCGGTCGAAGCGCTCCTCGTAGGCCCGGTTGCCGGCCGCGAGCCGGCGCGCCACCTCGGTGTCGCCCCGGTCCACGCCGGCCTGCTCCCGGGTCGAGTGGCTCGCGTCGTGCGACGCGGCGTCGGGGCGCTCCCCGATCCGCGGATGGCGGGCCAGGGCGCGCTCGAGCTCGTCGTCGGTGATCGTGGAGGCGGCCGCGACCATGGTCGCCTCGACCCCGTCGAGGGTGTCGAAGGGACGGGCCGCGAGCACCTCGTYGGCCCAGCGCGGCACGTCGAGGCAGGTCAGCAGGCGTTCCCGGGCCCGGTCGTCGTCCATCTCGTTGAAGGCCACCAGGCCCGGTCGTGTCCTACTCACCCTGCTCCCCCTCGGGCTCGCGCCGAACGGTCGCCTCGATCAGCCCGTAGGGCCGATCGGCGGCGATGAAGACCTCGCCGGGGTTCTGCAGCCCGAACGGCTCGAGGTCGACGAGGAAGTGGTGCTTGTTGGGGGCGACGAACGAGATCTCCTCGATGCCCTCCTGCGCCTCGAGCACGGCGCGACCCATGGCGTAGAGGGTCTCCTGGAGGGCCCGGCTGTACGTCGTCGCGAAGGTCGCGAGCAGCAGCGCGCGGACCTCGTCGAAGGTGCCGTTCCAGTCGACGGCGTCTGCGTCGACGTCGTGGTCGGCGTAGCGCCACGTGGCGGTGAGCGAGGTGGCGAGGATGCGGTCGTCGGCCTCGGGGAGGGTCGTGTACTCGTCGACCAGGAAGCCCTTGAACTCGGAGCCGGTGGACTTCAGCACGACCAGGTCGGTCAGCCCGGAGAGCACGCGGGCACCCTCCGCGGTGAGGTCGACCTCGGTGGTGCGGACCTCGCCCCCGCGACGGACGAACGCGTGGTCGTGGCCGGCGCCGTCGACCGGGATCCGGTCCCAGGCGTGCTCCTCGACCCGGACCCGGGCCACGCTCGCGGCGGGCGTCGCCGCCAGCAGGCGCCGGGCCAGCGCGAGCGCGTAGTCCTCGGAAGAGGTGACGCCGTGCTGCTTGGCGTAGGCGAACGCGGTGTTCTTCTGGGTGTCGGTGGGCAGCACCTGCGACTGGTCCCCGTCGGTGTGGGCGGCCGTGAAGTCGCCGCGCAGAGACGTCGAGACGGTGAGGTCGTGGATCTCGTGGCGCGTGGTGTCGCGCACGATCCTGACGACGCGGCACTCCGCCTTGCCGTAGCGGTTGGCTCCCAGGACGATGCCCATCTGCTCACCTCTCCCTCTCGGTGGTGCGGTGCGCGAGGACCGCCAGCGTCGCCGTGTCGAGACCGCTCGCGTCGGTGACCTCGCTCGCCGACACGGCCCCGCAGTCGAGCCCCCGGAGCACGAAGTCGGCCAGCGCGCGGGCGGTGGCCGGCTCGTCGAGGATCCCGGTGCCCCGCCGCTCGACGTAGCCGTGCAGCCGCGTCCCCGCGGCGGCCAGCCCCCGGCGGTAGAACGCGAACGTCGCGGCGTACCGGGTCGGCAGCTGGGCCGGGTGCAGGTCCCAGCCCTGGTAGTAGCCGCGCTCCAGCGACCTGCGCACCAGGCGCAGGTGGTTGCTCCACGCCGCACGGACGGCCTCGGGCGGGCCCACCGGAAGGACGTTGGTGGACCCGTCGGAGAGGCGTACGCCGGTGCCGGCCGCCGCCGCCTGCATGACGGCCTTGGCGTGGTCGGCGACCGGGTGCTCGAGGCTCTGCTGGGCGGCCGCGATGCCGCAGGACGCCGAGTAGTCGTACGTGCCGTAGTGCAGGCCGGTGCACCGGCCACCGGACGCGTGGACCATCCGGGCGACCAGCGCGGTGCCGTCGGGTCCGAGGATCGACTGCGGTGTCTCGATCTGGAGCTCGAAGCGCAGCGACTCCGCGGCCAGTCCCAGCTGCGCCTCGAGCCGACCGGCGGCGTGCACCAGCGCCTGGACCTGGTCGACGGACGTGACCTTGGGGAGGGTGACGACGAACCCGTCGGGGACCGGGCCACCGTCGGTCAGCGTCGCCACGAACAGGGCCAGCGTGCGGAGACCGCGCCGCCGGGTGGGGCGCTCGAAGCTCTTGAACCGGATGCCGGTGMCGGGCGGAGCCGCCCCGGCACCCAGCTCGGCACGCAGGTCCCGGGCGGCGGCCTCGACCGCGCGGTCCTCCTCCTCGTCCGAGCGCGGCCCGTAGCCGTCCTCGAAGTCGATCCGGAGGTCCTCGACCGGCTCCCGTCCGAGCTTGTCCCGCACCCGGCGCAACAGGTCCTGGTCACCCCCGACGAGCTCGAGCAGGATCGTCTCGTGGTGGCGCATGGCCCGGAGGGCCTCGTGGCCGTGCTCGGCGACGAGACCCGCGTGGAAGCGGTCGGCGGGGACGTAGACGGTGTGCACCGGTTGGCGCCCGGGCCGCTCGCCGGGGTACGCGTCGGCGAGCGCGGCGTCGGCCGCCCCGAGTCGCTCGTCGATCTCGTCGGCAAGCAGGTCGAGGTCGAGTCCGGTGCCCGGCTGACCGCCCGTCATCCCCGCACCCTAGTGCGGACCGGGCTCGGCGGGGCCGACTTCAGTCACCCACGACGAGCTCGACCTCGAACCCCTCGGAGCTCTCCAGGTACAGCGCCGTGTGGTCGTCTCCCCCGGCGTGCGGGTAGCGGTCGGCGAACAGCTCGTGCCAGCCGTGGGCGCTGGACTCGGCCCGGATGCGGTCGAGCAGGTGCCGGTCCTCGACCGTGAGGGCGACGTGGTTGACGCCCGGCCGCAACCGGTCGTGCGGCTCGTCGACCTGGTCGTCGGAGCGCTCGAGGAACACGTAGGTGCCGTCGTCGGCCCGCCACGACGACCCGTCGACCTCCCAGCCGAGCTCCCCCAGCAGCCAGCCCCACTCGTCGGTGGCGACCGCCACGTCGCCGACCCAGAGGTCCCAGTGGTGGATCGCGCGCGCCATCAGCCGACCGGCTCGTCGTCGGCCGGGTCCGCGTCCTCGGGCACCTCGAGCGGTCGCAGCCGGGCCCAGAGCAGGAACGACCCGGCCACGACGAGGAGCCCGAGGCCGGTCCAGAGGTTGGCGTTGACCCCGCCGGTCATGTCCGGCTCGTGCTCGCCGAGCAGCCCCGCGAGCGTGAGGATCACGCCGTACAGGCCGAGCAGGGCCGCGATGATGTTGCGGATGTCGAAGACACCGGCCTGGTGGGTGCCGGTGCGGGACGTGCCGTCGGACATGGTGGTCCCTCTCAGAAGGCGGCGTTGAGGATGATGACCATCGCCAGCGAGAGCGCGGCGAGCGGGATGGTGCGCTGGTACCAGGGCCTCGCGGCCTCGTCCGGGTCGATCAGGTCCTCGCGCGGGGTCTCGGAGTAGACGAGGCCCTTGAGCTCGGAGGCCGGCTTGGGCTCGGTCACCAGGGAGACGATCACGCTGAGCACGATGTCGACCACGAAGGCCGTGGACGCGGCGACGAACGCGGCGCCCTGGCCCGGCAGGTCGATCACCCCCGCCGCGGCCAGCCGGTCGACGGCGACGGCGGACAGGGTGCCGGCGACCAGGCCGACCCAGCCGGCGGTGGGCGTCATCCGCTTCCAGAACATGCCGAGGATGAAGGTGGCGAAGAGCGGTGCGTTGAAGAATCCGAACAGGGTCTGGAGGTAGTCCATGATGTTGCTGTAGCCCAGCGCGATCTGCGCGGTGAAGATCGCGATGAAGGTGGCGCCGACCGTGGCGATCCGACCGATGCGCAGGTAGTAGTCGTCGGCGTGGTCCTTGCGGATGTAGCGCTGCCACAGGTCGTAGGAGAACACGGTGTTGAACGCCGAGATGTTGGCCGCCATGCCGGCCATGAAGGCCGCCAGGAGCCCGGCGATCGCGAGGCCGAGGAGGCCGTTGGGCAGGACGTCGCGCATCAGCAGGAGCAGCGCGTCGTTGTAGGAGACCCCGTCGCCCGAGGCCCCGCCGGCGGGGCTGCCGCCGTTCTTGAGGTCGATCATCTCCCGCACCAGGACCGCGGACACCATGCCCGGCACGATGACGAGGAACGGGATGAACATCTTCGGGAAGGACCCGATGATCGGCGTCTTGCGGGCCGCGGACATGGAGTTGGAGGCCATGGCGCGCTGGACCTCGACGAAGTTGGTGGTCCAGTAGCCGAAGGACAGCACGAAACCGAGGCCGAACACGATCCCGATCACCGACAGGAACGGCGAGCCGAACCCGGAGAGCGCCTCGCCCGGCCACGACTCGAGCTGCTGCGCGGCGGGGGCGACGCCGGCCGAGGCCGGGGCGCCGTCCGCGGCGGCGGTGATCTTGTCGGTCAGCCCGCCCCACCCGCCGACCCGGTGCAGGCCGATCAGCGTCAGCGGCAGCAACGAGGCGATGATGATGAAGAACTGGAGCACCTCGTTGTAGATCGCGGCGCTCAACCCGCCCAGGGTGATGTAGGACAGCACGATGGCCCCGGCGACGACCAGCGCGATCCAGATCGGCCAGCCCAGCAGCGCGTGCACGATGCCGGCCAGCAGCGCGAGGTTGACCCCGGCGATGAGCAGCTGCGCGACGGCGAAGCTGATCGCGTTGACCAGGTGGGCGCCGGTGCCGAACCGGCGGAACATGAACTCCGGCACCGACCGGACCTTGGAGCCGTAGTAGAAGGGCATCATCACGACGCCCAGGAACAGCATCGCCGGGACCGCGCCCACCCAGAAGTAGTGGACGGTCGGCAGGCCGATCTCCGCACCGTTGGCCGACATCCCCATGATCTCGACCGCACCGAGGTTGGCCGAGATGAAGGCGAGGCCCGTCACCCAGGCCGGCAGCGAGCGCCCGGAGAGGAAGAAGTCGATGGAGTCCGAGACCGAGCGCCGCGCCATGACGCCGATGCCCAGCACGAAGGCGAAGTAGATCGCCACGAGCAGGTAGTCGAGCCACGAGGCGTCGATGAGGGTGGCCATGGGGGTCACCGGGGCGAGCTGCACTGACACACGTTCCTCCCGAGGTGGGTGACCGCTCCGAGGTGGAGCAGGCCGCCCGCCAACCTAGTGGCTCTCAGTCCCGGCCCGCACCACCCCTCACTCCCACTCGATGGTCCCCGGGGGCTTGGAGGTGATGTCGAGGGTGACGCGGTTGATCTCCGCGACCTCGTTGGTGATGCGGGTCGAGATCCGCTCCATCACCTCGTAGGGCAGGCGTGCCCAGTCGGCGGTCATGGCGTCCTCGGAGGTCACCGGGCGCAGCACGACCGGGTGGCCGTAGGTGCGGCCGTCGCCCTGGACGCCCACCGAGCGCACCTCGGCGAGCAGCACGACCGGCATCTGCCAGATGTCCCGGTCGAGGCCGGCCCGGGTGAGCTCCTCGCGGGCGATGGCGTCGGCTTCGCGCAGCAGGTCGAGCCGGGCCTTCGTCACCTCGCCGATGATCCGGATCCCCAGGCCGGGGCCGGGGAACGGCTGGCGCCACACCATGGTCGACGGGAGGCCGAGCTGCTCCCCCACGGCGCGGACCTCGTCCTTGAAGAGCGTGCGCAGCGGCTCGATGAGGTCGAACTGGAGGTCGTCGGGAAGGCCGCCGACGTTGTGGTGCGACTTGATGGTCGACGTACCGGCACCACCGCCGGACTCCACGACGTCCGGGTAGAGCGTGCCCTGCACGAGGTACGCCGTGTCGCCGCGCTCCTCGTCGGACAGCGAACCGAAGACGCGRACCTCCGCGGCCTCGAAGGTCCGGATGAACTCGCGCCCGATGATCTTGCGCTTCTCCTCGGGGTCGTGGACACCGGCCAGCGCGCCCAGGAACTGGTCGGCGGCATCGACGACGTCGAGGGCGTCGAAGACCTCCTCGAAGTCGCGGCGCACCTGCTCGGTCTCGCCCTTGCGCATCATCCCGTGGTCGACGTACACGCAGGTGAGTCGGTCGCCGATGGCGCGCTGCACGATGGCGGCGGCCACCGCGGAGTCGACACCGCCGGACAGGGCGCAGATCGCCCGGCCCCGCTCGCCGACCTGCTCGCGGATGCGCTCGACCTGCTCCTCGACGATGTTGACCATCGTCCAGGTCTGGCGGCAGCCGGCGATCTCGTGCAGGAAGTGCTCGAGGACCTGCTGGCCGTGCTCGGAGTGCAGCACCTCTGGGTGCCACTGGACGCCGGCGAGGCCGCGACCGGTGTCCTCGAAGGCCGCGACCGGGGTGACCGTGGTCGAGGCGAGGACGGTGAAGCCCTCGGGAGCCGCGGCGACCGAGTCGCCGTGCGACAYCCACACGTTGTGGGTGGCCGGCAGGTCGGCGAGCAGGGTGCCGCCTTCGGTGATCGTCACCGGGGTGCGGCCGTACTCGCGGGCGCCGGTGTGGGCCACCTCGCCGCCGAGGCCCTTGGCCATCAGCTGGAAGCCGTAGCACATGCCGAAGACGGGCACCCCCGCCGTGAACACCGCGTCGTCGATGCCGGGGGCGCCCTCGGCGTACACCGAGGACGGGCCACCGCTGAGGATGATCGCCTTCGGCCGCCTCGCGAGCATCTCGGCCACGGGCATCGAGTGCGGCACGATCTCGGAGTAGACCCGCGCCTCGCGCACGCGGCGGGCGATCAGCTGGGCGTACTGGGCGCCGAAGTCGACGACGAGGACCAGGTCGTGGTCAGGGGTGTCGGTCACCCCCGAAGGGTACCGAGTACGCGCCCCTCCCCCGGACGTGACTCAGGGCCCCGACCGGGGAGGGAGGGATGGTCGGGGCCCTGAAGGCCCATGCCCTGCGGAACAGCGCCTGGACTGACCGGCCCGGCCAACTGGGAGGGAGCGTGACTGCCGGACCTGTCACCGGTGCAAACGACCCCTCCCGCAGCGGGTTACGCCGATCCCGGGGAAAAGTTCGCGACCTCAGCTGACCCCGACGATGGGCAGCCGCAGGGCGCCCGGAGCGGCCTCGGGGACCACCGGGTTCTTGGGCGCCACGGGCTGGATCCGGGCGTACGTCGACCCGAGCGGCGGTCGCTCGTCGGCCTCCCCCTTGTTGGGCCAGAAGGCCATCGCCCGCTCCGCCTGGGCGGTGATGGTCAGCGACGGGTTCACGCCGAGGTTGGCCGAGACGGCCGATCCGTCGACGACGTGCAGCCCCTCGTGGCCGTACATGCGCTGGTAGGCGTCGACGACCCCGGTCTCGGGCGAGTCGCCGATGGTGCACCCGCCGATGAAGTGGGCGGTGAGCGGACGGTTGAAGGGCTCGCCCACGTTGCCGCCCGGGGTGCCGCCGATGAGCGTGGCCATCCGGCGTACGACGTCGTAGGCGACCGGGATGTAGGTGGGGTTGGGCTCGCCGTGGCCCTGCGTGCTCGACATCCGCCAGCCGAACGGGGTCCGGACCCCCACCGTGGTGATCGAGTTGTCGAGGGTCTGCATCACCAGCGCGATGACGGAGCGCTCCGACCAGTGCTTCATGTCGTAGAGGTCGAGCGCGCTGCGGCGCTGGGTCCACAGCTCCTTGAGCCACGACCTCCAGCGCGACTGGCCCTCGATCTCGTCGGCCAGCACCGTCTGCAGGAGGGCCATGAAGTTGGAGCCCTTGCCGTAGCGCACCGGCTCGACGTGCGTGTCCGCGTCGGGGTGGAACGAGGAGGTGATGGCGACGCCCTGGCTGTAGTCGACGGTGATGTCGGGCGCCAGCGCACCGAGGATCGCCTCGGAGTTGGTGCGCGTGAGGCTGCCCAGGCGGTCGCTGACGTGGGGCAGGTCGCCCTCGCCCTTGAGCTTGTGCAGCAGCTTCTGGGTGCCGAGGGAGGCCGCCGAGAAGATCACCTGCTCGGCGGTGAAGGTCTTGGTGGCGCTGCGTCGCGACAGCTTGGCCTTGGTCCACCGGGTGTCGACCTCGTAGCCGCCGCCGTCGCGGGGACGCACGCGGGTGACCGTGGTGAGGGGGTGCACGACGGCGCCGGCCTGCTCGGCCAGGTGGAGGTAGTTCTTGACCAGGGTGTTCTTGGCGTTGTGCCGGCACCCGGTCATGCACTCCCCGCAGGCCTTGCACGGGTTGCGGTCGGGGCCGGCCCCACCGAAGAAGGGGTCGGGGACGCTCTCGCCGCCGATGCCGGGCTGCTGGCCGAAGAAGACGCCGACCGGCGTGGGGTGGAAGGTGTCGCCGACGCCCATGTCGATGGCGACCTGCTCCATCACCTCGTCGCTGGGGGTGCGGACGGGGTTGTCGATGACGCCGAGCATCCGCTTGGCCTGGTCGTAGTAGGGCGCCAGCTCGGACTTCCAGTCGGCGATGTGGGCCCACGAGGGGTCGCGGTAGAACGCGTCGAGCGGCTCGTAGAGCGTGTTGGCGTAGACCAGCGAGCCACCGCCGACCCCGGCGCCGGCCAGGATCATGCAGTCCTTGACCATGTCGATGCGCTGGATTCCGTAGCAGCCCGCCGCGGGGGCGAAGAGGTAGCGCTTCGCGTCGAAGCTGGTGGCCGCGAAGTCGGCGTCGGCGAAGCGGGCCCCGGCCTCGAGCACCGCGACCCGGTAGCCCTTCTCCGTCAGGCGCAGCGCGGAGACGGACCCGCCGAAGCCCGACCCGATGATGACGACGTCGTAGTCGAGCTCGTCCTGCTCGCCCATCACGCGCGACCCAGCTTCTTCATCAGCCGCAGCTGGGCGGTCATGATCTTGGCGTAGCGGTCGTCGGACATGCCGAGCATCGGGGCGAAGCGGATCAGCCGCTGGGTGGCGACCGACTGGGACTCGGTGTAGCGGTGGATGCCCTCGCTGCCCTGGCGGCGGCCCATCCCGGACTCGCGCATGCCACCCATCGGGGAGTCGATGCTGGCGAAGGTGGCCCCGAAGGCCTCGTTGATGTTGACGGTGCCGCAGGTCACGTGGCGGGCGATCTCCCGGCCCCGGGCGCCGTCCTGGGTGTAGATCGACGCGTTGAGGCCGTACTCCCCCGCGTTGGCTCGCGCGACGGCGTCGGCCTCGTCGTGGAAGCGGTAGAGCGAGATCACCGGACCGAAGGTCTCCTGGCCGAAGCAGGTCATGTCGGGCGTGACGCCCTCGAGGATGGTCGGCTCGAAGAAGTAGGGCCCCAGGTCGGGGCGCGCCCGGCCGCCGGCGAGGACCCGGGCGCCCTTGGCGACGGCGTCGTCCACGTGGGCCTGGACGGTGTCGAGCTGCGCCCGGGAGACCAGCGAGCCCATGTCGACGCCCCACTCGAGGCTGGCGCCCAGCGTCATCGCCTGGGTACGGGCCACGAAGCGCTCCACGAACCGGTCGTAGACCTGGTCGGCGACGAACATCCGCTCCATGGACACGCACAGCTGGCCGGCGTTGGAGAACGACGCCCGGACGGCGCCCTCGGCGGCCTTCTCGAGGTCGGCGTCGCGCAGCACCAGGATCGGGTTCTTGCCCCCGAGCTCCAGCGAGCAGCCGATGAGCCGCTCGGCGCACCGGGCGGCGATGATCCGGCCGGTCGCCGTGGAGCCGGTGAAGCAGACGTAGTCGGCGCCGTCGATGATCGGCGGGCCGAGCTCGGGACCCGGTCCGGCGACGACCTGCCACAGGTCCTGCGGGAAGCCGGCCTCCTCGAGCAGCTGGGCGGCGAGCAGCGCCGAGAGCATCGTCTGGGCGTCCGGCTTGGCGACCACGGCGTTGCCGGCAAGCAGGGCCGGCAGGCCGTCGCACAGCGCCATGGTGAACGGGTAGTTCCAGGGCGAGATGATCCCGACGACGCCCTTGGGGACCCGGTTGACCTCGACGCGGGTGAGGCCGGGCACCACGCCGAGCTTGCGCTCGGTGTCGAGGTGCTGGTGCGCGGTGCGGGCGTAGTAGCGCGCCGTGAGCGCGATGTGGAGCGGTTCGTCGAAGGCGTGCTTGCGGGCCTTGCCCGACTCCAGCACGACCAGGTCGATGATCTCCTCCTGGCGATCGAGCACCAGGTCGTGCAGGCGCAGCAGCATCGCGGCCCGCTCGTCGAGGGAGGTGCGGGCCCACGCGGCCTGCGCCCGGCGCGCGCGGACGTAGGCCTCCGCGACGTCGTCGGTGCTCGACTGCGGGACGTGGGCCAGCGGCCGGCCGTCCAGCGGGGAGGCGACCGGCACCGTCCGCCCGGTGGTGGCCACGATGCGGCGGGTGAGCGCCGCGACGTACTCCGGCTCCAGTGCGTACGCCGCCCTGGGGTCGTGCTCGGGGTCGTGCGGGCCGTCCACGAGGGGGCCGGAGGCAGGGGTGTGCTCGCTCATGGCCCGAGGGTAGGCCGGTCCCCGAGGCGTTGCTACCCGTTGGTCACATTGTCCCGGTATTCGACATCCGGCAGGGTTTTGTCAAGTCCGTCGGAGCGTGCCGGGCGCCGCAGGTCACCCGACGACGACCTCGACCCGCTGGAACTCCTTGAGATCGGTGTAGCCGGTCGTGGCCATCGAGCGACGGAGCGCACCGATGAGGTTCATGGTGCCGTCGGCGACACGGGAGGGACCGAAGAGGATCTCCTCCATCGAGCCGACCGGCCCGAACTCCACGCGCTGGCCACGCGGCAGGTCGGGGTGGTGCGCCTCGCCGCCCCAGTGGAAGCCGCGGCCGGGGGCATCGGTGGCCCTGGCCAGCGGCGAGCCGACCATCACGGCGTCGGCGCCGCAGGCGATGGCCTTGGCCACGTCGCCCGAGCGGCCGATGGACCCGTCCGCGATCACGTGGACGTAGCGGCCGCCCGACTCGTCGAGGTAGTCGCGTCGCGCGGCAGCGACGTCGGCGACGGCCGAGGCCATCGGGACGGCGATGCCGAGCACGGTGCGCGTGGTGTGGGCGGCGCCGCCACCGAAGCCGACGAGGACACCGGCGGCACCGGTGCGCATGAGGTGCAGGGCCGCCTGGTGGGTCGCGCAGCCACCCACGACGACCGGGACGTCGAGCTCGTAGATGAACTCCTTGAGGTTCAGCGGCTCGCTCTGCGAGGAGACGTGCTCGGCGCTCACCGTGGTCCCACGGATGACGAACATGTCGACACCGGCGTCCACCACGGTCTTGGCGAACTCCTTGGTCCGCTGCGGCGACAGGGACCCGGCGACGGTCACCCCGGCGTCGCGCACCTGGTTGAGCCGGGCAGTGATGAGCTCGGCACGGATCGGCTCGGCGTAGATCTCCTGCATCCGGCGGGTGGCGTCGCTGCCCTGCAGGCCGGCGACCTCCTCGAGCAGGTCGGACGGGTCGTCGTACCGCGTCCACAGGCCCTCGAGGTTGAGCACCCCGAGCCCGCCGAGGCGGCCGAACGCGATCGCGGTCGCCGGCGACATCACCGAGTCCATGGGGGCGCCCAGCACGGGCAGGTCGAACCGGTAGGCGTCGATCTGCCAGGCGGTGCTGATCTCCTCGGGGTCGCGCGTGCGCCGGGAGGGCACGATCGCGATGTCGTCGAAGGAGTAGGCGCGACGGGCGCGCTTGGCTCGGCCGATCTCGATCTCAGTCACGCGGTGCAGCCTATCGGCCGCCTCCCCCGCGATCCTTCGGCCTCGTCCACCGGGCCCGGTGGCACGATCGCCGCCATGCCCTCCTCCTTCACCAGCACCGTCGGCGCCGCCGACCCCGACCTCGACACCCACCTCTCCGCAGCGCTGGACGTCGTCAACGCCGCCGCCACGCCGGGCATCGACGCCGCCGAGGAGCTGACCGTCCGGATCACCGACGGGGAGGGTGCCCTGGTCGCCGGCATCAGCGGGTGGACGTGGGGGGTGGCCGCCGGCATCGGCATGACCTGGGTGCGCGCCGACGTGCGGGCCGCGGGCCTCGGCTCGCGCCTGCTCACCGACTTCGAGGCCGAGGCGCTGCGGCGCGGCTGCGCGCACGTGTTCGTCACGTCGTTCACCTTCCAGGCGCCCGCCTTCTACGCACGGCACGGCTACGTCGAGTTCGCCCGCTGGCAGGACGTGCCCCGCGTGGGAGAGGCCGACGTG
Organism: Nocardioides sp. P4_G4; assembly: GCF_056401085.1. NCBI lineage: Bacteria > Bacillati > Actinomycetota > Actinomycetes > Propionibacteriales > Nocardioidaceae > Nocardioides > Nocardioides sp. P4_G4. Next base: position 12,867 of record NZ_JBFUKA010000036.1, on the reverse strand, counting down.
CACCTGAAGAAGATCCTCCCGGGTCCGGGAGCTCCGGATAAATCTCCACAGTTATCCACATAGACTTCCACAGCCTGTGGAGGTATCTTCGAGTTCCCACCTACGAAAGGCTCCCTGATGCTCAAGCGCCACCTGGCCGGCCCCGTTGCCGGTGCCCTCGTCGCCGCCGCGCTCGCCACGGCCCCGATCGCTCCCGCCAACGCCCAACGTGCCGCGGGCACCGACAGCCTGGGGGCCCTGCTCGCCGCCGACGGTCAGAAGCTGGACAAGAACTGGAAGGACTTCGACATCATCGAGGCCGCGGTCCTGGCCGTCGCCGATGCCAAGCCCGACACCCCGTTGCTCGCGCTGGTCGACGGCAAGAAGCGCCTCACCGCGTTCGCGCCCACCGACCTGGCCTTCCGCAAGCTCGTCACCGACCTGACGGGCACCGCGCCGAAGACCGAGAAGGCGACCGTGGAGGCCATCGTCGCGACGTACGACATCGACACGATCGAGTCCGTGCTGCTCTACCACGTGGTCGCGGGTGCGACGCTCGACTCCGCCAAGGTCGTGGCCGCCGCCAAGAAGGGCTCGAAGATCACCATGGCCAACGGCGCCACGATCCGGGTCAAGATCACGAAGGGCAAGGTCGTCCTCGTCGACAAGGACAAGAACGACCGCGACGCCCGGGCCATCCCGATGCTGCTCGACCTGAACAAGGGCAACCGCCAGATCGGTCACGGCATCGACCGCGTGCTGCGTCCGCTCGACCTCTGATCGACCCCTGATCGACCGAGGCAACCAGCCAGGAAGCCGTGTCCGGGGGTGTCCCCCCGCCCCGGGCACGGCTCCTCGCACCGACGGGACCCCATGACGACCTTCCTCTCCATCGGAGAGCTCTCCTCCCGTACGGGAGTGACGCCCTCCACCCTCCGGATCTGGGAGGAGCGGCACGGCTTCCCGGTCCCCACGCGGCTCGAGTCCGGGCACCGCCGCTACGACGAGGGCGACGCCGCGCTGGTGAGGGAGGTCGCGCGGCTGCGTGACTCGGGCATGCGCCTGGACGCCGCGATCACCGCCGCACGTCGCGAGGCGGTCCACCAGGAACAGGTGGCCTCCGGCCCGCGGCCCCGCTCGGTCCACGCCCACCTGCTGCGCCAGGACCCCTCCCTGCCGGTCCACCGCCTGACCAAGCGCACCCTGATCGGCCTGTCRCACGCCATCGAGGACGAGTTCTGCGTCCGGGCCCACGACGRCCACCTCTTCGGGCTCTTCCAGCGTCCCCAGCACTTCACCCCCGCCCGGGCGCGCTGGCGCGAGCTGGCCCTGCTCGCCCGCTCCACCCACGTGTACGCCGACTTCCCCGCCGGCGCCCGCGACGAGGACGACCTGCACCTGATCACCCTCCCGGAGCGCTCCCCGCTGCTGCGCGAGTGGGCCGTGGTCTGCGACGCGGTCGAGGCCCCCATCGCCCTCACCGCGTGGGAGGTGCCCGGACAGATCGGCGTCCCGGAGCTGCACCGCCTGTTCGAGGCCACCTGGACGATGGCGCCCCGTCTCGTCCGCGAGGCCGCGCGGGTGTGTGCGGCCGCGGCCGACGATGCCGACGGACCCCAGCTCGTCGAGGCGCTGGCCGCGCCCGCGAGCACCGACGCGGCCGACCCCGTCCTCGCCGCCGCCTTCTTCAACCGCGCCGTGGCCTACCTGGACCGCGGCTGAGGCGTCAGGCTCCGGAGTAGTTGGGGGCCTCGACGGTCATCTGCACCCCGTGCGGGTGGCTCTCCTTGAGCGAGGCCGAGGTGATCCGCACGAAGCGGCCCTTGTCCTGCAGCTCGGGGACGGTGCGTGCGCCGACGTAGAACATCGACTGGTTGAGCCCGCCGATGAGCTGGTGGGCGACCGCGCCGAGCGGCCCGCGGTAGGCGACCTGGCCCTCGATGCCCTCGGGCACGATCTTGTCGTCGCTCGTGACCTCGGCCTGGAAGTAGCGGTCCTTGGAGTAGGACTTCTTGCCGCGGCTCGACATCGCCCCGAGCGAACCCATGCCCCGGTAGGACTTGAACTGCTTGCCGTTGACGAAGACCAGCTCGCCGGGCGACTCCTCGCAGCCCGCGAGCAGCGAGCCGAGCATGACGGCGTCCGCGCCGGCGACGAGCGCCTTGGCGATCTCGCCCGAGTGCTTCATGCCACCGTCGGCGATGACGGGCACTCCCGCGGGCTTGGCGGCCAGTGACGCCTCGTAGACGGCCGTGACCTGCGGGACGCCCACCCCGGTGACGACGCGGGTGGTGCAGATCGACCCCGGGCCCACCCCCACCTTGACCGCGTCGGCGCCGGCGTCGACGAACGCCTGGGCGCCCGCGCGGGTGGCCACGTTGCCGCCGATCACCTGGACGTGCCGGGTGGCGGGGTCGCTCTTGAGCCGGCGGACCATGTCGAGCAGCAGGTGCACGTGGCCGTGCGCGGTGTCGGCGACGAGCACGTCGACACCGGCCTCGACCAGGGTGGTGGCCCGCTCCCAGGCGTCGCCGAAGTAGCCGATCGCGGCACCGACGAGGAGCCGGCCGTCCCCGTCGTACGACGCGTGCGGGAACTGCTCGCCCTTGACGAAGTCCTTCACGGTGATGAGGCCCCCGAGCCGGCCCTGCTCGTCGACGAGCGGGAGGCGCTCGCGCTTGTGCCGGCGCAGCAGGGTGGTCGCGTCGTCGCGGGAGATGCCGATGGTGCCGGTGATGAGGCCCTCGGAGGTCATCACCTCGTCGACCTTCGTGGTCGCCCACTCCGCCACCGGGGTGAAGCGAAGGTCGCGGTTGGTGATGATGCCGAGCAGGTGCCCGTCCACGTCGACGACCGGCAGGCCCGAGACGCGGTACTCGCCGCAGATGCGGTCGAGCTCCTCGAGGGTGGCGTCGGGGCCGATGGTGACGGGGTTGGAGATGATCCCGGTCTGGGTCCGCTTGACGAGGTCGACCTGGTAGGCCTGGTCGGCGATCGACAGGTTGCGGTGCAGCACGCCGAGGCCGCCCTCGCGGGCCATCGCGATGGCCATCCGCGACTCGGTGACGGTGTCCATGGCCGCGCTGACCAGCGGGACGCGCAGCGAGATCTCCCGGGTCAGCCGGCTCGTGGTGTCGATCTCGTCGGGCGCGAGGTCCGACTCGCCCGGCAGCAGGAGGACGTCGTCGTAGGTGAGGCCGAGGGCCGCGAACTTCTCCGGGATCTCCACTCCCCCATCCTACGGGCCGTCAGCGACGGGCCCCCTCCAGGTCTCGCAGCGGGACGCGCACGGTCAGGCTGTCACCGGACATCCGGATCCGGCCCCGCAGACCGGAGCCGAGCACCATCGGCAGGACGGCCTGGTTGTCGGCGCTCGTCACCAGCACCAGCTCGTCGTCACCGAGCCCGGCGGCGGCCCGGGCGGCCTCCAGGAGCAGCCGCGAGCCGATGCCGCGCCGGCGCCAGGCCGGGTCCACCTCCAGGTGCAGGTGGCGGGAGCCGGGGGCCACCATCTCGGCGAGCACCGCGCGACCGACCGTCGTACCGTCCACCAGCGCCGAGACCCCGTGGCTCGACGCGACGAGCTCCGGCGTCGCTCCCGTGCCCAGCCGGCGGCCGGGCTCCGGCCTGGTCATCGCGTCGCGGCTGCGCGCCAGGACGTCGCTCACCAGCTCGGCGAGCGCGACGCCCCGCGCGTGCTCGGTGGCGGTGAACGGCGCCCGCCGGTGCACCTGGACCGAGACGTCGCTGACCGTCATCTCCATCGAGTCGTGGTCGGATCCCGCCTCACCCGGCTCGGCCTCCGCGTCGAAGAGCTGCGCGACCACCTCGGGGAACCGCGCCGGCTGGGCGAGGATCGTGCGGGCGGCCGCGACGTACCGGGCGGGCTGGTCGACCAGCGCCGCCTCCGTGCACGGGTGCGACACCACGGCACGGGCGCCGGCGCGCTCCACGAGGGACGCGATGTCGTCCACGTCCCATCCCTCCGGCACCTCGAGCACCAGCTCGTCGGTCACCGAGTCGATCCCCGGGAACACCTGCAGTCCCAGGATGTTGACGCCCGCTGCCCCGCACTCGCTCGCCAGCGTCGCCAGCGCACCGGGTCGGTCCGGCAGCGTCAGCCGCACTCTCCACAACATGGGCTCCCCCTCGTCTCGTCGTCCGGGCTCCAGCGTGCGTGTCGCGTGTTGCGGGTCGGAAGCCTGCATGTTTCGCCGATGAAAACCCTCCGCCGAGCGGTCCACTCCCCGTACGGATGAGGTGTCGGCGAGGGGCGGTGGAGAACAATGGGCGCACTGTGACCCCCGGATGCCGCTCGTGCCCCTCGCCCGCCTGACCGTCTGGGTCGCGGCGGTGGCGGCCGTGCTGGCCCGGTTCCCCTCCGCGATGTGGCCGCTCCGCCCCGACGAGGCCGGCTTCCTGCTCGTCGCCCGCAGCTGGGCCCCGACGCCGGACAGCGTCTACGGCCCCTACTTCGTCGACCGGCCCCCGGAGATCATCGCCCTGATCCGGCTCACCGACTGGCTGGGAGGCCCCTACGCCCTGCGCCTGCTCGCCGCCGTCGGGATCCTGGCGTTCGTGCTGCTCACGGCCGCCACGGCCCGGCGCATCGCGACGTACGCCGCGGGGCTGGACCCCGACCGTGCCGACCGGGTCGCGGCGTGGACCGCCGTCGCGGCGGCCGGGCTGGTGTCCAACGCGGGCATCGACGTCGTCTCCGCCAAGGGCGAGCACCTCGGGATCCCCCTGATCATGGGCTCCTGCTGGCTGGCGCTGGCCGCCCTGGAGCGGCGCTCGACGCGGCTGGCGTTCGTCTCGGGCCTCGTGGCGCTGCTCGCCGTGGGTCTCAAGCAGAGCCTGGTGGGCGGGCTGGTCTTCGGCGCCGTCCTGCTGCTGGGCAGTGCCCTCGCCGACCGCCGGTCCTGGCGCGCGCACCTCCGGCTGGGCATCGCCGCCGGCCTCGGTGCCGCGGTCCCGGTGGTGGTGACGATCGGGTGGGCGCTCGTCGCAGGCGTCGACCTCGGCACGCTCTGGTACGCCGTGGTCGGCTTCCGGCCCGACGCCGACGCCGTGCTGGCGTCCCAGCCGAGCGACACCATCGACCAGCGGGCCGTGCAGATGCGCGAGCTGGTCATGGAGACCGGGATGGCCTTCCTCGTGGCCTGGTTCGTCCTGCACCTGCCCCGGCTGGCCCGTCGGCTCCCGGTGCCCACCGCCGCCGTCACCGCCATGCTCGTCGTCGACGTGGTCGCGGTCGTGGAGAGCGGCAGCTGGTGGACGACGTACCTCGTGGTCCTCGTGGGGCCGGTGGCGCTGGCCACCGCCCTGGTGCTCACCGTCGAGCGCGGCCCGCAGCGCACCCGCACCTGGCAGCGGGTCACGGCCGGCGTCACCCAGGCCCTCGTCGTCCTGGTGGTGCTGAGCAGCCTGGACTCGCTGTGGCGCTGGTGGGACAGCACCGACCAGCGCTACCGCCCCGTCGAGTACTACGCCGGCGAGGCCATCGGGCGCGCGGCGCGTCCCGGCGACACCCTCGTCGTCTACGGCGGGCGCGCCGACATCCAGTGGGCCAGCGGGCTGCGATCGCCGTACCCGCACCTCTGGTCGCTACCGATGCGCACCCTCGATCCCGACCTCACCGAGCTCCGCGACCTGCTCACCGGTCCCGCGGCACCGACGTGGTTCGTGGAGTTCACCGCCCTCGACACCTGGTCCGAGAGCGGGACCGAGCGGATCGGCGAGGAGCTGCTCGAGCGCTACCAGTACGTCGCCACCGTGTGCGACGAGTACCGCGTCTACCACCTCAAGAGCCTCGAGCGGCCCGTCCTCGACAGCCGGTGCACCGAGCCGTGGCGCGAGGGCCTGGCCTCGCTGCGCGACTGAGTCGGGTCGGTGCGCGGGACGATGCAACCTCCCGGGCGTCCCACCGCGTTGTACCGGGCATGGAGCGAGTGAGCGATGCGTGACGAGGCGGAGTTCGTCGAGTTCGCGCACAGTGCCCGGGGGCGGTTGCGACGGACGGCGTACCTCATGTGCGGCGACTGGGACCAGGCCTCCGACCACGTCCAGGAGGGCCTGATCCGCGTGTACGTCGCGTGGCCGCGGCTGCACCGCGCGGGACGGGAGTACGCCTACGCCCGCAAGGCCGTCGTGAGCGCCTTCCTCGACCACCGACGGCGCCGGTCCAGCTCGGAGGTGCCGACCGAGCCCGACACCGGACTGCCGGCCGGCGACGACGTCGCCGAGACGGTCGTCGCCCGGGAGGCCCTGATGCGGGCGCTGGCCGACCTGCCACCGCGGCAACGGGCCTGCGTGGTGCTGCGCTACTTCGAGGACCTGAGCGTCGCCGACACCGCGTCCGCCCTCGGGTGCAGCGAGGGCACCGTCAAGAGCCAGACATCGAGGGCCCTGGGCTCGCTGCGCTCCATGTTCGAGGACTCGCCGCTCGGCGAGCTGACTGCCGGAGGAGCCACACCATGGTGAACGAGCTGCGAGAGCTGCTGCGCGACAACGTCGCCGCGCCCCCACCCGAGCCCACGGACCTCGCGTCCGTCCTGACCACCGGTCGGCGTCGTGTGCGCCGCCGTCGTCGCGCGGTCACCGGAGGCGTGGCCCTGGCCACGGCCGGGGTGGTCTCGCTCGGGTCGTGGGCGTGGTTGGACCCCGCCCCGCCGGACCTCGGCACGGCGGGCGTCCCGGTGCCCCCCGGTCAGGTGCTCCGGCTCTCCGACGCCGCGCCGGCCGTCGAGGGGCGCGACTACGACGTGCTGACGTCGTACACCAACGAGAACCTCGACGCCGACAACGGCGAGTACCTCGACGGCGTCACCGACGACGGGCTGGTGCTCTTCCGCGACGGGCCGAGCATGGACCAGCGCCGGGCGCGCTACGCCCTGATGGACCCGGCGAGCGGGGCCAAGGACTGGTTGCCGGACCCCCCGACCCAGGGCGAGCAGGTCTGGCCGGTCGACCTGGGCGAGGACGTGCTGCTGTGGAGCCGCACGGCGTACGACCCCGACGCGGACTTCTCCGACGGTGAGATGCGCGGTGACCTCGTGGTCATGGCCTTCGACCGGAGCACCCGGACCTGGTCCACGACGTCGTGGCCCGACCTGCCGCAGGTGGACTTCCCGAAGGCCGACCTCGGCCCCAACGGACGCCTGTACGTCTCCGTCCCGGCGACCGCGGGCCAGGTCCCGGAGGGCGGCTGGCCGATGGGACCGGACGGCGAGGCGGAGGACGCCGACGCCCAGGGCGACACCTTCGAGCTCTGGTCGGTGTCGCTGACCGACCCGGCCGACGTCCGCGACGAGGGGCTGCGCGTCGGCGACGTCGCCTTCACCGGCTCCTCCATCGTGTGGACCGACGCCACCAACGGCGACAGCGGGATGGTGCACGTCCGCGACCTGGCCACCGGCGCGGAGCGGACCTTCGACGCGAAGCCCGGCGAGCGCTGCAACCTGCTGTCGTTCGGTGCGACCGACGACCGGATCGTGATGGGCCAGTACTGCGGCACCTACGAGGACGGGGTGCGTGACGACCGGGTGCAGGTGCTGAGCACCTCGGGCGAGCAGGTCACCACGATCCAGGACAGCGGCATCGACGGTGCGCTGGCCAGCGGGGGCGACCCCGGCCTGGTGGCGGTGACGTCCTACCAGCGCGGCGCCGAGGGGACCTACGTCTACGACCTGGCCGAGGACCGCTTCGTGCGGGTGAGCGACTCGGTGTCGCAGTGGGGACTGGGCGGTCCGGCCCCGGAGGGCGACCTCATGTGGCACACCGCGACCAATCGCGGCAAGGGCGCCACCCAGGTCGTCGCCGAGTGGCGCGACTGACCGCGCCGACATGCGCGAAGGCCGCCGCCTCCCGGAGGGAGACGGCGGCCTTCGTGGTGGTGCAGGGGCTCAGTGGCCGTGCCCGTGACCGTGGCCACCCGCGGCGGCGGGCTCCTCGTCCTCGGGCTTCTCGACGATGAGCGTCTCGGTCGTGAGCAGCATGCCCGCGATCGAGGTGGCGTTGACCAGCGCGGAGCGGGTGACCTTGACCGGGTCCAGGACGCCCTGGGCGACCAGGTCGCCGTACTCCTCGGTGGCGGCGTTGTAGCCGTTGCCGATGCCGAGCTCGCGGACCTTGGTGGTGACGACGTAGCCGTTGACCCCACCGTTCTCGGCGATCCAGCGCAGCGGCTCGTCGGCGGACTTGCGCACGATGCGCACGCCGACGGCCTCGTCACCGGTGAGGCCGAGGTTGTCCTCGAGCACCGAGACGGCGTGGATGAGCGCGGAGCCACCGCCGGGGACGATGCCCTCCTCGATGGCGGCACGCGTCGCGGACACGGCGTCCTCGATGCGGTGCTTCTTCTCCTTGAGCTCCACCTCGGTGGCGGCGCCGACCTTGATGACGCAGACGCCGCCGGCCAGCTTGGCCAGCCGCTCCTGCAGCTTCTCGCGGTCCCAGTCGGAGTCGCTGTTCTCGATCTCGGCCTTGATCTGGTTGACGCGGCCCTCGACGGCACCGGAGTCGCCGGCGCCCTCGATGATCGTGGTGTTGTCCTTGGTGATCACGACGCGGCGGGCCTGGCCCAGCACCTCGAGACCCACCTGGTCGAGCTTGAGCCCGACCTCGGGAGCGACGACCTGGCCGCCGGTCAGCACCGCGATGTCCTGCATCATCGCCTTGCGGCGGTCACCGAAGGCGGGGCTCTTGACCGCGACGGCGTTGAACGTGCCGCGGATCTTGTTGACCACCAGGGTCGAGAGCGCCTCGCCCTCGACGTCCTCGGCGAGGATGAAGAGCGGCTTGCCCGCGGCGATGACCTTCTCGAGCAGGGGCAGCAGCTCGGAGATCGAGGAGATCTTGCCCTGGTGCAGGAGGATGTAGGCGTCGTCGAGGACGGCCTCCATGCGCTCGGGGTCGGTGACGAAGTAGGCCGACAGGTAGCCCTTGTCGAACTGCATGCCCTCGGTGAACTCGAGCTCGGTGCCCATGGTGTTGGACTCCTCGACCGTGATCACGCCGTCCTTGCCGACCTTGTCGAAGGCCTCGGCGAGCAGCTCGCCGATGTGGCTGTCGCGCGACGAGATCGTCGCGACCGAGGCCATGTCCTCCTTGGACTCGACCTCCCGGGCGGCCTCGCGCAGCGCGTCGCCCACGGCCTCGGCGGCGGCGTCCATGCCCCGCTTGAGACCCATCGGGTTGGCGCCGGCGGCCACGGCGCGCAGGCCCTCGTGGACCATCGCCTGGGCGAGCACGGTCGCGGTCGTCGTGCCGTCACCGGCGACGTCGTTGGTCTTGGTCGCGACCTCCTTGGTGAGCTGGGCACCGAGGTTCTCGAACGGGTCGTCCAGCTCGATCTCACGCGCGACGGTCACACCGTCGTTGGTGATGGTCGGCGCGCCCCACTTCTTGTCGAGGACGACGTAGCGGCCCTTGGGGCCGAGCGTCACCTTGACGGCGTTGGCGAGGGCGTCGACGCCGCGCTCGAGGGCGCGTCGGGCGTTCTCGTCGAACTCCAGGATCTTGGGCATTCAGGTGCTCCTTGGTGGAGAGGGAGGTGAAAAGGGAGATAGTCCGTGACGWTCGGACCCTCGGCAGCCTCGCCGCAGGGTCCGATCGTCACGGACTATCGGAGATCAGGAGACGACGGCGAGGACGTCGCGCGCGCTGAGGATGAGGTACTCGGCGCCGGCGTACTTGACCTCGGTGCCGCCGTACTTGCTGTAGATGACCTTGTCGCCCACGGCGACGTCGAGCGGGACGCGGTTGCCGTTGTCGTCGATGCGACCCGGGCCGATGGCCAGGACCTCGCCCTCCTGGGGCTTCTCCTTGGCCGTGTCCGGGATGACCAGGCCGGAGGCCGTGGTCTGCTCGGCGTCGAGCGGCTGGACGACGATGCGGTCCTCGAGGGGCTTGATGTTGACCGACACTTCGGATCAACCTCCACTTTCCACGTTAGGTCGAGAGGGACTCGAGAGCGATTGCTCTCGCACGTTGGGGCTTGCTCTGGCGCACGCCGTCGCGGGGGTCGTACGTCGTTGCAAGCACTGGCACCCTCATGGTGAGAGTGCCAAGTCAGACGCTAGCACTCCCCCCTCCCGAGTGCCAGCAGCAGCCCTCAGACGAACGCGCCCTGGACGACGAGCGCGCGGGCGGTGCGCGTCCGGCCCCGCTGCTCGAGCTCGCCCGTCAGCTTCGTGCGGATGTCCATCTGCCCGGTCTGCCGGTCCGCGGGGACCTCGAAGACCACCACCTGCGGGTCGAACGGGTCCGGCTCGACCGAGTCGGGCAGCAGGTCGTTGGCGGCGTACACCTCGACGGGCTCCTCGAAGCCGAGTCCGTACGACGTCTCGACGCCGTCGTCGCCCACCTCGTAGGTGCCGCGCCGGCCCTCGAAGGCGGTCGGCGGGCCCGGGATGACGCTCACGACCAGCCACTGCGAGCCCGCCGGCGCCCAGCCCAGGCCGGCGACGTAGGGGTGCGTGACCGAGGAGCGCACGAAGCAGCCCGACTCCGCCCCGTCGACCGCGGCGGCGCCGGGGCTCCAGAGCTGGTCCCCGCACGGGGCGCCCGGGCGGGCGAAGGACGCGTCGTAGAGCGGCGCGGCGTCCCCGGTGGTGACGTCGGCGGTGTCCGCGTCGATGGTCTGGGCGACGCCGTCGTAGGTCACGCTGACGCTGACCTCCTCGGCGCCCTCGGGCAGCGCGACGTACTCACGACGGGCACCAGGGGAGATCTCGGTGCCGTCCACCCACCCCGTCAGCGCGGGGAGCTGCCATGTCTCGCCGTCGGCCGTGACGCCGAACGTGGGGTCCTCGAGCGACGCGTCGGGGAGCCGGTCGACCGGCACGGTGTCGTCGGTGGCGCGCAGCTCGACCTGGACGCCGACGAAGCGACCCTGCAGGGTGCCGTCCCCCGTGTCGACGCTGTCCAGGGGCTCGGTGACCGTCACCTGGAGCCGTCCCCACGRCACCCGCACGTCCGTGCTGCGGCCCACCAGCAGTCCGTCGGCGCGCTGCTCGACGAGGGTGCCTGGCGTGGTGCCGGACTCCTCGCGCTGGGAGAGCCAGATGCCGCCACCGGCCAGGGCGGCGATGAGGATCACGGGTACGAGGACGATCAGCAGCTTGCGCACGGAGGAGAACCTGCCACGTCGGGGGCGCGGAGGTACACCGATCCGCCTGACAGGATGCGTGCGTGGACCTCGAGACGCTGGCCTGGCTCCGGACCGATGCCGGCCGGCGACTGCTGGAGGAGGCGACCCGGGCATGGGTCGATCATGACGGTGACCCGGTCCGCGCCGCGACGTCGGTACGCCGCCTCGAGCCGGACCCCGACCGGGCGGCGGCCGCCACGACCCAGGTGCAGCTGCGCGCCAGGGCGGTCGCGAAGTTCGGCGACCTGGCGCCGCTGATGTTCTTCACCCCCGACGCGCTCGAGCAGGCGACCAGGTTCCGGGTGGCCGAGCACCGGGCCGCACGGCTCGCGGCCGCCCGACCCTCCAGCGTCATCGACCTCGGGTGCGGCATCGGGGGCGACCTGCTGGCCTTCGCCCGGGCCGGGCTGACCACCGCGGGGGTGGATCTCGACCCGTTGCGGGTGGCCATCGCCCGGGCCAACCTCGAGGCCCTCGGCCTGCCCGGTGCCGTCCAGGTCGCCGACGCCACCACCCTCGACGTGTCCGCCTTCGGTGCCGTGTTCGCCGATCCTGCCCGCCGTGGCGCACGCGGCCGGGTGTTCGACGCCGAGGGCTGGACCCCTCCCTGGCCCTTCGTGCTGGAGCTGCTCACCGGGTCGGCCGTGGTCAAGGTCGCCCCCGGCATCCCGCACGCGATGCTCCCTGGCGACATCGAGGCCGAGTGGGTGAGCGACGGCGGGGAGGTCAAGGAGGCCGCCCTGTGGTCGCCCCACCTGGCCACCACCCGCCGCCGCGCCACCGTCATCCCTTCGACAGGCTCAGGACAGGCGGCCGGGGGGCTGGCCAGCCTCACCGACGAGGACGACCCGTACGACGGCCGGCCGCGCCCGGTGCGCGACGTGGGGGCCTTCCTCTACGAGCCCGACGGCGCCGTCATCCGGGCCGGACTGGTCACCGCCGTGGCCGCCGGCGTCGGGGGCGGTCTGCTCGACGAGCACATCGCCTACGTGACCTCCGACGACGCGTTCCACTCCCCCTTCGCCCGCTCCTACCGGGTCCTCGAGGAGGTCCCCTACCGGGAGAAGCCGCTGCGGGCCGCGCTGCGCGAGCGCGGCATCGGCCGCCTGGCGATCAAGAAGCGCGGCGTCGACGTCGTCCCCGAGCAGCTCCGCAAGCGGCTCGCCCTCCGCGGCGACAACGAGGGGATCCTCGTCATGACACGCGTCCGGGGTGCCGGGACCGCGTTCCTGGTCGAGCCCCTCTAGCAGCCGCGCCGCTCGACGCCGGGCACGTCGACGGGCAACCGACCCGGAGCCTTCGCCCGGCCGAGCAGCACGTCGACCAGGACGGACATGGCGCCGGGGGTGTCGCCGTACGTCGCCAGCCGGACCGGCGCGCCGACGCTGCCGAGGACGTACGGCGTGTTGGTCGCGACCGCGACCTGGCCGTCGTACGTCGCGTCCTGGTAGCCGGTGAACCCGATGCTCGTGCCGGCCGCGAGCCGAGCATCCTCGGCGGCGGTCCAGCGGGCGAGCGCGGCGACCCGGCGCTTCTCGCGGGCCTTCCACGCCGCGYGGCGTCGCTCGAAGACCTTGACCTTCTCCTTCTTCGCGCGCCTCGGCGGCGGCTCCGCGGTCGTCAGCGACGCAGGGGCGGCCCGTCGGGTGAGGACGTCGAGGCCCGCCGCCCGGGCGGCCCCGGCGAAGTTGGCCACCGCCACCGGGTCGCCGACGGGCGTGACCGCACCACCCACG